>DTPJ01000603.1 GCA_011334435.1 Candidatus Poribacteria bacterium
ATGAGGATGTTTATAATCTTCCATTTGACCAACATGAACTAATAGCATTAATCGCTCCTCGTCCTGTATATGTTGCTAGTGCTGAAGAAGATTTGTGGGCTGACCCTCTTGGAGAATTCCTCTCCGCAAGACATGCTGACCCAGTATATCGTTTATTAGGGACAGAGGGCATTGCTACTTACAAGATGCCTGAAATTGAACAGCCGATTATGAGCATAATAGGATACCATATAAGGCATGGAAAGCATGCGGTAACTGAGTATGATTGGGAGCAATTCTTGAATTTCGCTGATCTCCATATGAAATAAGATTAAAAACAAGTATTTTTATTTGACACACTTGGCTATCATTCTGCTTCTGCTGTGAAGAGATAAATTGCAGAGAGAATCCATAATTCTTTAAATAGTTTCTCAGATGAGGTTTAGATACGAGTTCTGACAACTTATCATTCAATTAAATTGTTTAGGAAAATCTCTCTAAATCTTCCTTTACCAAAGGGGAATTTTTTGAAGCTTTTCACCCACAGTATGTCCAATCATCAAAAGTATGTCCAATCATCAAAAGTATGTCCAATCATCAAAAGTATGTCCAATCATCAAAAATAAAAATCCTTGACGTATACATAATATTATTGTATCTTACTTCTGTTGTAATTATTAGGCTATTTTTATTTTAAGCATTCAGTTTTTAGGAAAAGGAATTTAGTATGCCCAGAACCCACTCGTTAGAAAGAACGAGAAATATCGGAATAATGGCTCACATAGACGCTGGAAAGACAACAACAACTGAGAGAATCCTCTATTATACTGGCAAAAAACACAGGATAGGTGAAGTTGATGAAGGCACAACAGAGATGGATTGGATGGAACAGGAAAAAGAGAGAGGAATAACCATCACCTCTGCTGCGACTACCTGCCTTTGGCGAGATCATGTTATTAATATCATAGATACCCCCGGTCATGTTGACTTCACTATTGAGGTTGAGCGGTCTCTTCGTGTGCTTGACGGTGCAGTGGCGATCTTCTGCGGTGTTGGCGGAGTTGAGCCTCAATCGGAAACCGTTTGGCATCAAGCTGACAGATATAAGATTCCAAGAATTGCATTTGTCAATAAGATGGATAGAGTTGCTGCGGATATGTTCCGTGCAATTGATATGATGAAGGATAGGCTTAAAGCTAACGCATTCCCGATCCAATTGCCAATCGGTCGTGAAGAAGATTTCAAAGGAGTTATAGACCTTATAACAATGAAGGCTCTTATCTGGCATGAAGACGACTTTGGGGCAACTTATGACATATTGGATATACCGAATGATATGATAGATGAAGCTAATCATCATAGAACAGAACTATTAGAAATCATCGCTAATGAAGATGATCAATTGATGGAAAAATACCTTGAAGGAGAGGAAATAACCGTTGATGAGCTAAAATCCGCTATTAGAAGGGCGACATTGAAAGGAACTCTGTTTCCTGTTTTATGTGGTGCGTCGGTGAAAAATAAAGGTGTCCAACCGCTTCTTGATGCAATTGTTGACTATCTGCCATCGCCTGTTGACATACCCCCAACTGAGGGATTTATTCCGGGAACAGATGAAAAGGACTATCGTCAACCGATAGATGATTCTGCTTTCTCCGCACTTGCCTTTAAGGTTGCAGTTGACCCAGATGTAGGAAAAATTGTCTTTTTGAGAATATACTCAGGCACTTTGACAACAGGCTCTTATGTGTATAACGCAAGCAAAAAGGTTAAAGAACGTATATCCAGAATATTACAAATGCACGCAAATAAACGTAAGCAAATACGTGAGGCATATTCTGGCGATATTGTAGCTGTTATCGGTCTTAAAGAGACATATACTGGCGATACTCTTTGCGATGAATCTAAACCAATAGTATTTGAACCTATACATTTTCCTGAACCTGTTATATCTGTTGCGATAGAGCCTAAAACAGAGGAAGAGCGAGACAAACTGACCGATGCGTTAAGGAGGCTTGCCGAAGAAGACCCAACTGTCCGTGTCACATCAAATAACGAAACAGGGCAAAGAATATTATCTGGAATGGGAGAACTCCATCTTGAAATATTGATAGATAGAATGGTAAGGGAATTTGGCGTCAAGGCTAATATTGGAACTCCACAAGTTGCATATAAAGAGACAATAACAAGCACAAACAGAGGAAGAGGAAAGTATATCAGACAATCTGGCGGAAAAGGTCAATACGGCGATGTATTGCTGAAATTAGAACCACTTCCAAGAGGGTCAGGTTTCCAATTTGTAAATGAAGCCCCAGCTGAGCAAGTGCCAGCTAACTTTGCACCAGCAATAGAAAGAGGGGCAAAAGGTGCAAGCGAAAATGGACCACTTGCAGGCTATCCTGTAACAGATATTAAGGTCACGCTTATAGGTGGATCATTCCACGAAGTAGATTCATCAGATATGGCTTTTGAGATAGCAGGTTCAATGGCTTTTTCAGAAGCAATTAGAAAGTGTAACCCTATTCTTCTTGAACCTATAATGAAAGCTCAAATCATTGTGCCTTTGGATTATTTAGGAAAGGTTTTAGGTGACTTAAATACAAGAAGGGCACAAATCCATAATATTGAAAGCAGAGTTAACGGAGAAGCAATAAATATGGAAGTGCCATTGGCAGAGATGTTTAAATACGCAACACAAATTCGGTCATTGACGCAAGGAAGAGGCTTTTTCACTATGGAATTTTCCCGATACGATAATGTCCCTGATGATGTTACCGAAAAGATTGTTTCCATAAGAAAAATGTATGGTTTAGTAAGGATGTGAAGTTTAAGGTTAAAATATGAACGAAGAAATAAATAAGACAGAAAATCATAAAGAGAAAGTGCATTTTGTCGCAAACAGGCAAATGGAACTCTATTTACAAATTATCGCGATTTCTAGTTCCATTATTGTCATTACTATTATGTTTTTGCTTATGTATTATATTCGGCAGGTGTTAGGCGTTTTTGTGCTTTCCTTTCTGATTTCCTATATAATTAGTCCATTGGTGAAAATTTTAGAAAGGCGAAAAATCAACCGAACTTTGTCCGTTGGAATATTGTATCTTGCATTTGTCGCAATAACAGTAGTCTGCGTAGTGGTGTTTGTTCCTATGCTTTGGAACGAACTTATTACCCTTCAATTCAGTATCCAAGATAATTTGAGCAATCCTGAACTCGGAAAAAATATAATGTCAAGCATTGAAGACTTTCAAGAACAGTTATCCGAAGCGATACCGATACTTAAAGACATAGACTTAAAATCACAATTTGACATAAGTAATAGCGTAAGCAATATTGCATCGTGGATATTGAATTATATCGGGCAAATGATTAAAACAATTACCAGCTATGGAACTAGGATAGCATGGGTTATAATATCAATATTCGTTATTCCATTTATCGTCTTCTTTTTGCTAAAAGATGGGAACAAAATGAAAAAAGTTATTTTACGTTTAGTCCCATCAAGATATAAAGAAGTAAGCACTGATCTATTACATCTCATAGATATTAGGATCGGTAGATTTATAAGAGGGAAATTGGCTGAATCTATAATATTATCAATACTAACCGCAATAGGTTTAAAAATATTAGGTATAAAATATGCCTTATTAATTGGCAGTATAGCAGGATTTGCAAATCTTATCCCTTATATAGGTCCTGTTGGGATCGCCATTCCGCCAGTTTTACTTGCTATATATCAATATGGCATATTTCAAGGTGTTATAACTGCGATCTTTCTCAGTATTTTGCAATTTATTGACAATATGATTTTAGTGCCTTTTATAGTCGGAAAAAGCGTTGATCTTCATCCTTTGGTGACGATTTTTGTCGTTTTTATTGGCGGAAAAACATTAGGGTTATTAGGATTAGTGGCAGCTGTTCCAATGGCTTCTATTATCATATCAATAGCTCAAGCAATATATCAGGAGTTCAAAAATATTTCATCTATGAAAAGTTACTATGATTAGTTGGTCTTTATTATAGTTTTTATATTAAAGGGAGGCAAAATTGGAAATTAAGGAATTATTAAAAGAATTGACCGAAGCACCCGGCATATCTGGATATGAGATGGATGCTGGGCAAATAGCTATGAAGCACTTAAAGCAATATTCTGATGAAGTAGAGATTGATAAACTCGGAAGTGTCATTGCATTAAAAAGAGGCGATCAGACAGGAGAAAAACGTCATAGCATTATGTTAGCGGCGCATCTTGATGAGATAGGTTTGATGGTAACAAAGATAGAAGATGGCGGATTTCTTCGCATTACATCAGTCGGAGGGATAGATGTAACTATTTTGCCGGGACAAGCTGTAACCGTTCTTGGAAAAGAGGCTATAAAAGGTGTTATAGGTGCAAAGCCTCCTCATTTACAAGAGCCGGGAGAGAGTGGAAGAGTTATTCAAATGGAAGACTTATATATTGACACAGGCAGAAAAAAAGAGGAGTTAGAAGATATAGTCAATGTCGGAACACTTGTCAGGATTGAAAGCGAATTCACTGAGCTAAGCAACGGTTGTGTATCATCAATGGCGATGGATGACCGAGCAGGAGTTGCCGTATTAGTTGAGACATTGCGTCGCCTAAAAGAACGAAAACATGACTGGGACGTCTATGCTATCGCAACTTCACAGGAGGAGGTTTCTGGTCTTGGTGCAAGGACAACAGCATTCAGGCTACAGCCTGATATAGCGATAGCTATTGATGTAACATTTGGTGATGGTCCTGGTATATCTGAACGTAAAGCATATCCACTTGGAAAAGGTCCCGCAATCGGTCTAGGACCAAACTTCCATCCAAAGATCACGCAGAGATTTCGCGACCTTGCAGGAGAATACGAAATTCCACATCAAATAGAGGCTGATCCGTATCCCGGTGGAACTGACGCTTATTCGCTTCAAGTCAGTAGGGCTGGAATACCAACCGGGCTAATATCAATTCCGCTACGGAATATGCACAGCACAGTAGAGACATTAAAGCTCGATGACATAAAAAGATGTGCCGAGCTTTTGAGCATATTTATAGCAAGGCTTGATTCAAAGTTTCAGGAGGAACTCAAATGCTTATAGAAAAACTCTCAAATGCTTTCGGCGTATCTGGTAATGAGAAAGAGATCCGTCAAATTATAAAAGATGAAGTTACTCCATTAGTTGACGAGGTTACAACGGACTCAATGGGGAACTTATTTGCATTAAAAAAAGGCGGAGATAACAGCTTAAAAGTCATGCTTTCTGCACATATAGACGAAGTAGGGCTTTTCATTGACCAAGTTGAAAATAATGGCTTTGTCAGATTTAAAAAGATTGGTGGTATTGATGACAGGGTGTTGTTGTCAAAAAAAGTCTATATAGGCGAGAATAAAACTCCCGGAGTTATTGGCTTAAAACCTGTCCATCTTGGCGGAGGGAGAGGTGTTGTCGCTTCTGATGATATGTTCATAGACATCGGGGCATCGGCAAAAGATGATAAACTTGCGAAGGTTGGCGATACCGCAGTTTTTGCTACAAAATTTGTTCAATCAGGCGATATTCTCAGAGGCAAGGCTTTTGATGATAGGGCAGGATGTGCAGTTCTAATTGAGTTGCTTAAAAATACCTATCCATTTACTATTGTCGGCGTTTTTACTGTTCAAGAGGAGTTAGGTTTGAGAGGTGCTACAATAGCTGCTTATAATGTCAATCCTGGCTATGCTTTCACTCTTGAAGGGACAACCGCTGGCGATACTCCGATGAAACGAGATGTCAGTCCTTCTACTAATATGGGTGCAGGACCAGCAATAACCGTAATGGACAGGTCATTCATTAGCGACAGGCGACTGGTCAAATTGTTAGAAGATACTGCAAAAAGAGAAAATATACCCTATCAGTTCAAGCGAACAATAACTGGTGGAACGGATTCAGGGGCGATCCATTTGTCAAGAGGTGGAGTGCCTTCTGTTACGGTCTCTGTGCCTGTCAGATATATACATTCACCTGTCGGCTTAATGAATATAAATGATCTCAACAATACCATCTCACTTGTTAGCAAAGCTTTGCAAAGGATACCAAAAATAAAAGATATGAGTTGATCAGTTGATAAAATCAATCTCGGGAAATGTCCAGCTATGAAATACATAGTTCTAACTTTATACATTCTGTTTATTGTATGCGTAAGCAGTTTATCAAAATCAATCAATATTCCAAAAGATTTCAAAGACATTCAAGAAGCTATTGATAAAGCTGATTTAGGAGATATTATTATTATTTCCGATGGAGAATACAAGAAAGATATAATGATCAATAAAAGCATAGAATTATGCGGTTCTGGACAGGAAAAAACAGCGCTCAAGGGATCAATTGTTGTGCAAAATGCGGGTCCCGTTATAATTGAAAGTTTAACAATAAGAGGGGATAAAGGCAATAATGCACACTTTGGCATATATTGTAGTAGAGCCTTTTTAACGATAAAAAATACTAAAATATTCGGGTATCACCATGGTATCGGCTCAGAATCCTCAAAACTGATTATAAAAGATAGCTTTATAACTGAAAACTTTCAGGTAGGTATACAAGTTGAGAATTCCCTGACAACTTTTATTGAAGAAAATGATATAAATACTAATACAGGTTCAGGCATCCGAATATCGTCATCTGAAAATAATATCACAATAACAGGGAATATCATAAGAAAGAACAGCATAGGTATAGAGATTATAGGATCTTCTCCAAGGATCAGAAGAAACGCGATAGAAAATAATCAGGTTGCTATATTCTCCACACAAGAGAGTAACCCAGATATGGGAATAGATGATGATCCTGGTCTCAATGTCTTTATAAGTAATCCGGTTGTGATAATAAACATGAACCGACGATTGACGATACAGGCAAAAGGAAATTACTGGGGTGATCCTAATGGTCCGAATAATTCTACCATAGAAGGAAAAATAGACTACATTCCTTGGCTCAAGTCAAGTCCATTAAAAACCCAATCTGTCTGTCAATATGGTAAATTATCGGTATGTTGGGGTAGTCTCAAAGGTAGTTCTATGTCGCAAAAGAGTTCATTTTAGTTCTATTGTTTTATAGTTTGGATAAACTTATCATGAAAAAATTTGTCTCCCCATTTATACTATTATGTGGAACTGGAATGTTCGCTATATTTAGTTCTACTATCTCCAAAAATCCAGTTTTGCCATTGTTTAGCGAGAGTTTGGGTGCATCTAAATCTACCATAGGTCTTATAGCTTCTGCATCTACAGTTGTTGGGATATTGTCCAGTTTGCCAGCTGGAGTTCTTTCTGACTTCTATGGTAGGCGAAGGGTAATTTTATTGGCTACTTTTGTATTTGCATCTGCACCGTTTTTTTATTTTTTGGTCAAATCCACTTGGCAATTAGCCATAGTTAGGATATATCACGGCTTCGCTACTGCTATCTTTGGTCCGGTAGCGATGGCTCTGGTAGCTGATTTATTTCTTAAAAGGCGCGGTGAAAACATGGGTTGGTATTCATCATCAACACTTGTGGGGCGATCCTTGGCACCAATAGTTGGCGGAGTCATAATAGACCTTTATGGATTCAAAAGTGTATATTTTGGCTGTGGAGTTGCTGGAATTATTGCCTTCCTCCTATCAATTTTTATACCCATAAAGCACCAGCTAAAATCAAATGTTGTTAGATTTTCTGTTAGGATCAAAGATATGGGTAGAGGATTAAAAGAGATCACCCAGAACCGAGGGATTATGGTTACAAGTTGTGTTGAAGCTATTCAATATTTGGCATTTGGTGCATTTGAAACATTCCTGCCACTTTATTGCATAGCCATTGGCATGGAAAAAACTTTGATTGGAGCACTTTTTACCATTCAACTTATTGGCACTACATTGACCAAACCCGTTATGGGCAGGTTTTCAGACAAATATGGACGACGCCAGATGATAAGTATTGGACTAATCACAGGTGCCATAGCATTGGGCATGATACCTTTTCTAAAAAGTTTTTGGACAATGATACCAGCATCAGTGCTTTTTGGCATAAGTCTATCAACAGTAACCGTCTCAACCGCCGCCTTTGTATCTGACTTAGCAAAATCTGGATCCTATGGTTCGGCATTAGGCGTTATGAGCACTATTATGGATGTGGGACATGCTTCCGGTCCGATTATATCAGGACTAATAATAGCCAAGTTTGGATATCTACAAATGTTTTTGATAATAGCTATCATACTGTTTATAGTAGGGGGAAGTTTTTCATCTATAATCGGTAAAACTAAAACATAAATAGAGAAAATAGATGACCCTTACTGATATTTTTCCTTGATAAAAAAGCAATATTTGAAACTTAGGATCAGTAATTAAACAATTTTCTTAAATGGAAAAAGCAGATGTCGTGCTGAGGAACGAAATCCAAACGTCAAGTATCAACAAAAACTACTTAGCTTTGACTGCTTCAGTTAAAGTTAGTGTGAATCTGTGGCTAAATAATATGAAGGTGAAAATGCAAAATGTCTGATGATTTTCTTAAAGAATTTTTGGCAAGTTCTGGATGGAAGCAAATTCAGGCTTTACTTGATAACGTTCTAAAAACGCCTATTTTATGGGTTGTTAATAGTTCGGGAGAGAAACTACAAGACTCTGACCGACTTTATCCAAAATTGTGCAAACTCATTAGAAGCATTCCAACAGGATTAAAAATCTGTGCTATGTCTCATTCTGATCGTGTTCAAGAGGTGATGAAAAATCAATGTTCAGTAGTCACATTATGCGATTGCGGACTTATTGGATTTGCCCTGCCTTTAATATTAGACAATGAAATCATCGGTGTTGCAGGCGGATGCTATCCAGCCTTTGAAGTGCCAATCACAGAAAATAAATTAACAGAATTATCTGAAATTAGTAGAATTAGCAAAGAAAAACTCAGAGATAGTATTCAGAGAATTGGAGCAATATCCAAATGGGAACTTAAAAGGTTAATGGATATTCTTGCGATATTTAGTGGTTCTGTCACGCTTTTAATGAATTGGATGAACAGGCTATATATAAGTCTTGGTTTAGAACAGCATTATGCCCTTAAAGTTATGTCACTAAGCGAAATCGGCATGATAGCGGGTTCTGAATTAAACTGGGAAGATATGTTAAAAACAATCGCCACTAGGGCAAGGCAGTTATTGGAAGTTGATGCTTGCTCAATATATATTTTGGATAGAAACAATAGAGAACTTGTTTTAAGTGCAGAAAGTGGATTGATCTTAGATAACTTTGAAGATCGCATTAAAATAGGCGAAAGTATTACTGGACATGTAGCACAAAAACGCCTTGCAATAGCAATTGAAGACACAAGTAATGAAATAGAATATCAAAATCATACCTATAAAGGCGTTTTGTCAATGCCTTTGATGGCACAGGATAGGCTAATTGGTGTTATAGGTGTATATACTTTGAATCCCAAAAGGTGGGATCAAACTGATGTCAGTTTTCTTTCAATAATAGCGGTTCATGTTGCAGGTATTATAGAAAAAAGCAAGTTTCGTATGGAAGTCAGCAAAGAATTAGAGGTGGCAGGATATATACAGGTAAAATTGATCCCTGAATCTCCTCCTAAAATAGACAATTATGATATATCAGCGATCACTATTCCAAACAGAGAGGTTAGCGGAGACTATTATGATTTTATAAACATTGATGAAGATCATCTTGGAATAGCCATAGCTGATGTAAGCGGAAAAGGTATAGGGGCATCTTTACTTATGGCGAATACTCACGGACTTTTACATGCCTACGCATTATCAGAAAATAACGCAAATGATGTAATATACAGGATAAATAACGCCCTTTATAGCTACACTGAATCGGGCAGATTTGTGACTATGGTATATGGCATATTGGATAAAAACACGGGAATTTTCACCTATTCCAACGCAGGACATAATCATCCATTAGTTTACAGACGTAATAATTCCAAACCAGAATCGCTTGAAATTGGTGGAATCGTTCTTGGCGTGATGAAGAATGCAGTTTATTCCCAAGAAAAAATACAGTTAAACAAGGGTGATATAGTAATATTTTATAGCGATGGCGTGACTGAAGCACAAAACATAAACGGAGAAATGTTCGGAGAAACGAGGCTTCATAACACTATATTGGAATATATAAATGATAACCAAAATCTAATCAAAGCACAATCATTATTAGATCATATATACAACGCTGTTTGTGATTTCTCTTCAGGTGTCCCATTAAACGATGATCTTACGATGGTCATTTTGGTTACAAA
>DTPJ01000348.1 GCA_011334435.1 Candidatus Poribacteria bacterium
CAATTATTTCTTTATTCCCTGAAAGTTAATCCTGATTAGTAAACGCCTCTACGACAGCAGCAGCGTTTTCTGTTGGAGTTTCAGGCTGTAATGGCTTTGCGGGTGATAGAATGTAGCCTCCACCTCGTCCCATTTCTGCACATAATCGCTTGACTTCCTTTTTAATATCATCAGGCGTGCCATAAGGGATTAACTCTTGTGTTCCTAAACCGCCCCAAAATGTTATATTATCGCCAAATTTCTTTTTCAACTCATAAGGATTCATACCTCTTGCTTCTGGTTGGACGCTTTCAAGCACATCAAGACCCATCTCTATCATATCAGGTATGACGTCAACCACAGAACCGCATGAGTGAGTAATGACATATTTTCCCTTTGAATGAACAGCGTCATATATTTTCGCCCATCTCGGTTTAAGAAATTTTCGCCAAAGCTCGGGACCTAAGATAATTCCCCTTTGATCGCCCCAGTCATCTCCAAACATGACCGCATCTATCGGCAGATCGCATGTGTAATCCACAAATGCCAAGTATAGATTCATCAAATTATCCAATAACTCCTCATAGAAATCTGGATTGATAACGGAATCCATAAGTATATTCTCAAATCCTCTGAGACTCCAACTTATCTCAAATAATCCCCAACCTAACCCACCGATAAGGAATTTATCTTTGTGGTTTTCGCAGATTTGTCTTGCGGTCTCTTTGATTTGAGGATTGAAAAAACTCTCTGGTGTCGGAAATTCATATCCCTCTAACGATGGCTTACTAAGTGGAGCTTTTTCAAGATACCAAGGGCGTCTGTCCATTCGCCATATAACCCCATAAGGGTCTTGCTCATGAATATCGTCAATTTTTGTCCGAGTCATTGTATGCACTGCGGAAACACTGACCATGTATGGGATAAGTTTATTACGCCATTCTGTGCCACCATAATATTGATCAAGCCTTATAGCGACATCCCCCTCAAATCCAAGTGTAAAAGGGATAGGTTTAGTTTCTTTATGATTTATCTGGTTGATCACTATCTCTTTTAGTGTCATAATTTCCTCCTCAATATTTAACCAATCGCAGATAATTCTGCTAATAGCCACAAAGTGTAAGCGACCATAGGTGTCCAATATTCAGCGCTAAATCCAGAAAATCTGATTGCCTCTTCCGCCAGCAATTGCATCAATGACGTCCAAAAGCCATTGCAATGTAACTCAATATCGGCAAAAGTTACTTAGAATTCCTGACAAGATGAATAAAATATTCTGGTTTGACAATTTTAATACCTTTATATGAACCAATATCAAGCAGATCCAAGTCACAAGTCACTAAATAATCAGCATTAATTGCAACAGCACATGCAAGTATTTTATTATCATTTGGATCACGTTCAACTATAAAAATGTTTGGAACAGAATCAATAAAATGTGACACTAATTTTAGGCTTTGAAGAAATTCCTCTACGTCTTCTGATGTATAAAAATATTTACTACGAATTCTTTTTTCTTTTAGGAGTATATATCTAACTTCTTCTAATATAGGTTCTGCAATATACAAATGAGATTGGTTTGATTGACCTAAATGAAAAAGCTCTGACGATAATCCGCCGTCAGGAAACAAGGAACTTAGAAAAGCACTTACAAGAACTGATGTATCAAATACAACTTTAATCATGTTTTCTATTACGTGATTCTTGGATAGCTGTCAAGACATCTTGCTCAACTTCACTTGGATCAAATTGCTTATTCTTAGAATGAACTCTATCCATAACTTCAAAAAGTTTTTTCCATGCTTCGGACTTATCAACTACAATCTTGGGTTTTAGAATTATCTGATCATTTTCAAGCTCAACTTCTAACATATCACCAACTTTTAGGTCAAGTTTGTCACGAATATCAGAAGGGATCGTAACCTGATATTTTTCTTTAACCTTCACCAAAGACATTATTATCTCCTTTCGTTATAAAGTTAGAAAGTTATAATTTCTAACTAAAATTATAACATAATAATCTCTTTAGTCAAGATTCCATCTTAAATCCAGAAAATCTGGTTGCCTCTTCCGCCGGCAATTGCATCAATGACGATCCAAAAGCCATTGCAAGTAAACTGACCTAAAATAAGCCCTAAAAACAATGGACGAAATTTCTGAAATAGTTTAAGTCCGCCATATCTGACAATGACAAACTTCATCAACCACGCCAGAAAGACAGTAAACCAAATCTGATCCATTATCCATATAGGACCGATGGCAAATCCGATCGGATGGAAGGGCCACCAAAGAAACTTTGCCCTCATAAACATCAGCCAAAGCATGCCTAATGCTCCGCCAGCTGTTATATACCAACCAGCTAAATTCGGTTCTGATGGATTGATTATTTTACTGACGAAGAAATCAAAAGGCGCCCTCGCTCCGCCGACAAAAAACCAGTCATTGCAGTTGATGCCACCTTTTGCATAAGCTATTTCAAGCAACAGCCATATTGACGATACCAAAGTAACGATAATAGACAGCATAATGACCCAAAATAGCGGTCTTTTTCGTCCACTTTCGCCCTCAATTATCCTAAGGCTATTTGCGGTGGAAGCCATGACAAATGTTCGCAAATCCGCGGACCAGATATATGTAAAACTCATAGCAGTTAGACCACCAGGTCCTAACGGGCTTGTGCCTATCCCAGAGACGACAAATGAAGATGATATTGTAGATGCGACAGCTTCTGCCATACCGCTTTCACAGACGACCCTCGTCAAGCCGATGAAAAGCACCATCGCACCAAACAAAAACATCAAGGTAGGAAATAGCGGTATTCCAGAAAGATTAAGCCATACGGTCATAATGACTAAGCCTATAATCGTTCCGAATACTGCAACTCTGTATGACATTATCTCATCGGAATCGTCTATGTTCTTGTTGCCAGTGAAAGCCTTTTTGAATACGTCTTTCAGATGGCTTTTTGCGACCCAAAATCCCGCTATGACAAGCGTTATCATAGCCCCCATGCCAAGATGAGCAAATATCGGCGATGGTGTCCCATAAATGCCGAGGCTTTCTCGCATGGTTATATTAAAGGTGTTCATTAGTCCTCTAACTAAAAGGCTTAACAAGTTGAAAAACCAAAGGCTAAACGCTGCGTCTAAATGGACAAGATAGAAGAACCCTATCATAGGAAAGCTTAGGCGGAAATAGAGACCAAGAGTATTGCGGAAAATGGACACTCCCTGAGCTAATTCAAGGCTTGGCACTGCTGGGAAATAGTGATGGAGCCCTTTTAAACTGCCGAAAAAGAAAGGTATAGCAAAACCGATCCACATTATCGGATTCTTAAAAAATGGCTTCAATATTGAATTACCATCATCTTTGACCATCTCTAATGGCAGTTGAGCTAACGGAAAAGCGAGCCTTTCCCTCTCTATCCATTGTTTTCTGAGTATGACCATTATTGAGATCATGACGAAATATAAACTTAAAAGCAGTATTCCCCATATCAACAATGGCTTGACCCATATACTCCACGGAACGCCTCTTTCCCATGCAGGTGCGCCCTCGTAAAAATATCTTATCTTCGTCTGTCCTTGTGGAACAAGCCAAGGCTTTATATGTGGATGAAGCACTTCTGCCCAGCTATTTTCTGGTATCGCATAGTAATATGGAGCTGTAAGTATTGGGAGTATCTGCGCAGTTAAGCCCATCGTTGATATGGCACATGCGACAGTCATCATTATATATACCGTCTTCAACTCAGATGAACTTAGCGCAAGGCTTCTGTGGATTCTGCCTAATAGTGTGTTTACAATAGCAACGATGACGAAAAAGACAAAGATTGCGCCAGCAGTGCTAAAATCTATTGACATATAAGAGCCGTGTATCACCATTAGCCCAAACTGATCGCCGACACTTATGGTAAGAGTGCCTATAATCCCAACGATTAATGCCCTTATAGTGAATGGGCTTTTAGATGGAATTTGACTTTTCCATAAATCTGTTTTTCCCATATCCTTATTCCTATATTTTGGTTAAACGAATTTTACCTTAAACGTCTTTATCTCATAAGGCTTTATATAAAATGAGATATTACGGTCTTGGGCAGGGATAGGGACATCGTTTTCTTCCATCAAATTGCACTCTGAAACCCTTATCGGCACAGAATCAAAATTCATGGTCACATTGCCTCGCTGACCGTAAGCTTCATATAGGCGGATAATAATATCATCGCTGTCTTCGGCTTTTTTTACGGTGTCTATTATAACATTTGGGCTGTCAACATTCACAAATGACATAATCTCGGGCATCTCTCCGCTATGTGCATCTGTGACAAAAGAGATCAAAGGACAGTTGAGTTCATAAGCTCTTTGGACTGTCTCGCCTGTTCGCCAATCGCCTTTGTGAGGATATAGCGAATAAGTAAACTCATGTTTGCCCTCATCAGCATTCGGATCAGGACTTATAGGAGAACGCAATAGAGACAGTCTTAGGACATTATCGTGTGTATCATAACCATACTTGCAGTCATTCAATAGGCTTACACCATATCCGCTTTCTGACAGATCAACCCATTTTTGACCTGGGACCTCAAATTTCCCTCTATCCCAACTTGTGTTAAAGTGTGTTGGACGCTCTATCATGCCAAATTGTATCTCATAAGTTGCCCTTGATGAGAGAATGTCAACAGGGAAGGCAACCTTCATCAACGTTCTTTTTTCCCACCAATCAACTTTGGTTATGAAATCTATCCTTGGGACATTGTTATATATAGAAATGTCTTGGACTATCGTTGATTTTTCAGTCTTTCTTGTCATTCTTATAGTGGCTCTAACGGGTCCTGATTCTATGACATCAACGGATTGAAGTTTTGCGGATTCCTGCATTTTTTCGGTATAGTTGAAGTCTATATCCCAAGCATCATGGGCATGTGGGCGGTCTTCAAAGAATTGAAGGACATTTCCGCGGCAATTTTCCGCCAAAACTTCCCTATTTGCCGATTTGTCATATATTCGGCTTATAGTCCCATCTTTGGCAAATTCTATTCGGTAGAAAGCGTTTTCTAATAGGTTATTTTCAGCTTTTAGATCGCTTGTTTGTTTAGATTTGACAGAGCGTTCAGCGATTCTATATACGACATATCCCATCGGTGGGACATCTTTTGCCTCAAATATAACTTCAATCTCACCTTCTCCTGTCCCGATCACTTGATATGGTATCTGCCTGCCCATGTTATCAGTTATCACAAAATCACTTTTTGGCTTTTTAATTTTGGCAATGACAACGTCTTTCCTATACCAAGATAATGTGTTCATAATCACAATTGGGGTATTGCTTCCAGAGGTATTGATCTTCTGTTTAAGCAGTTCAATTGCACCAGATACGACTTCTTGCCCTGATTTAATGACTTCAGCGTAATTCTTATCCGCATCTTCATAGACTTCGCCGATAGAAGACCCCGGGAGAATGTCATGGAATTGTGAACAGAGGATCACCTTCCACCCTTCATATAATTTCTCTTGTGGATAAAATCCGCCTTTAAGCATCGCCACAGATGAAAGAAATTCAGCATCTCTGTAAAGCAATTCGCTTTTCCTATTGTTGCGTTTTGTCCTTGCTTGGGTTGTTTGACAAGCTCTGTGCAATTCTAGGTAAAGCTCTCCATTCCAGACGGGCAATTTTTCTTTATTGACGTTCTTATCAAGCCGATCAAAATAGTCTTGAATTCTGCCGAATGAACATTTTGGTATCCCTACCATATCTTTTATTCTCATGCCAGTTTCTAACATCTGTTTTGTCGGTCCTCCGCCTCCGTCACCATATCCAAAGCTATATAACACCTCGTCACATTGATCTTTTTGTGCGAATTGCTCCCACTGTGCAAGGCAATCTTTCGGCGATAGACTTCCATTATAGTTCAATGGAGGCATTATTGAAAGTATTTTTGTCCCATCTATGCCTTGCCACATAAATAAGCTATATGGGAATTTGCTATATTGACTCCAATCAATCTTAGTCGTTGCGAAGAAATCCACGCCAGCTTTTTTCATAATTTGAGGCAATGACCAGCAAAAGCCGAATGCGTCTGGAAGCCAACATGTCCGGGAATGAATGCCGAATTCTTTTCTGAAAAACCTATTTCCGTAAAGAAACTGTCTGACCAAAGATTCACCAGACGATATATTGCTATCCTGCTCAACCCAAGTTGCACCGACAGGCTCCCATCTCCCTTCTTTCACACGCTTTTTGATCTCCTCATATAAAGCAGGATAATATTTCTTTGTGTATTCATAAAGTTGAGGCTGACTTTGGCTAAAATGATATTCGGGATATTCTTGCATATATTTTATGACCGACGAGAATGTGCGTCCACATTTCCTTTGAGTTTCTCGCAGAGGCCAAAGCCAAGCTGTGTCTATATGTGAATGACCTGCAAGCAAAAGACTTCCTAATCCGAAGCTATGCTGAAATTGCTTTATTCCTGTGTCAAACGTCTTTTGGGCCATATCAATTGACTTTTTGACCTTTTGATCGTCAATATGTCCTAATTCTACCATCTTGACGCATTGATTTAGCAGATCAAGAAGCCTTAATTGTGAAGCAGAACCTTTTGGAAGGATTTGAAGCACATCAAAGGCAACCCTTGTATCCCAATAAAATTTTTGGACGGAGGAATTGACCGCCACAATATCCGCATATTGAAAAGTATATTTTTCATCAAATCTTGCACTGCTATAAGATTCTAAAAGGATATTAAATGATTCTCCGCCCTTTGCTTTATCTGTTAGGACTATTTCATCTCTGTTGGAATCTAATCCTTGACATGGAACGCCGTTGATGTATGCGAGCGATTCTCCGCCGGGACGAGCCAATAAAGCAACTTTGTTTCCAGACATGCTTGATGGGATAGAGATCGTAGTTCTAAACCATACCGTAACATCTTTTCCACCCCAAACAGAGCCTATCTGAAATGGTTTCCAGCCTGATTCTGGCGGATTAGCAGGTCCTTGTTTATGCCCAGTCTCTATCATCTCCCAATCGCCGATTTGAGTTCTCTGGGAATATATCATCCCTCTTATCTCATCAAGTCTTTGGCTTATTTGTCTGCCTTGTATTTGCCATTCTATATCAAAATGTGGCATGATCGTTCCTCCTCTTGATTGAATAGGTCATTAAGTCTGTCATTTATCGCCTTAAAATAAGTTTCGGATATTTCTATAGTAATATAATGTCTTTTAAGTTGCTTAGCAACAAAAGCGGTTGTCCCTGTGCCTCCAAAGGGGTCTAAAACTAAATCACCTTCATTTGAACTTGTTTTTATAATTCTTTCAAGCAATCGCTCAGGCATTTGACAGGGATGGTTGCCGATCCTTTCCTTAAATGTTCCGCAGACCCTTGGAAATTCCCAAACATCATCGGGGATTTTGCCTTTGGGATTAGCTCGTCTGTCATTGTAGATCAATTGCCGTGCAGATGGTATCCTGATCTCATGATCATTGAAAATAAAATTGCTTTTATGTTTGGTATAATATAGAATGTGAGTGTGTGCTCTGTTGAACTTTCTCTTTTGATTTTGACCGAATGTATAATACCAAATAATCCAATTTCTGAAATATAATCCTTGTCTTTTAAGAATCAAATTAATTTCAGCAGCAAATTCGTCACCTATTGCAATATATATTGAACCATTTGGCTTTAACAATCTATAAGCTTGAGTTATCCACTCTTTAGACCAGTTATAATATTCTTCATAACTGCGGTTATCGCTATAACTATCATATTTTATGCCAATATTGAAAGGCGGATCAGCAAATATAAGATCAACTATCCCATCAGGCATTTGTTTCATTACTTCTATGCAATCACCAAGATATACCCTATCCATTTTCATCACTCATCTAATTGAAATATATCACAAGGTTTGAATTTAAACTGAAGTTTAGTCGGATCAGGTGTTCCTCCTTTTCTTTGAGCAGTAATCTTACCAATATGAAGATTACCTTTTGGAGAGATCACAACATCACCATAACCATAGAAATTCATTACAGTATTAATATCTTTTAATATCCAAGAAGTAGTTATTTCATTTCTATTAAATTTTGTAACCAACATCCAATCAGCAGATAAACCACCTCTACCTTTCATAATATCATTGATTACCAATATTTTATTTTTATTGAAAAAATTTATAATTTTATACTGAACATTTTCTGGCATTTCTGTCATAAAGAGTCTTCTTTCATCTCTTAATTTTATGGACCCTATCAATTCTCTTATTGAATTTGGATTGATTTCTCCTGTATATAGTTTTAACCATAAGCAAATCTCATCATCAAAACCCCAAATTTTTTGGTAAGATTC
Source organism: Candidatus Poribacteria bacterium (assembly GCA_011334435.1). Lineage (GTDB taxonomy): Bacteria > Poribacteria > DTPJ01 > DTPJ01 > DTPJ01 > DTPJ01. The sequence continues at coordinate 8,332 of DTPJ01000348.1, forward strand.
AACGGTTCTCTTATCTAATTGATTGTAATCGGCATCTGAATTAGCTTTTTTAAGTGATAAGTTTTCAATTCTTATTATATTCCCTATTTTAATAGTTATTCTGATCTGGACATCTGCCTTTTTAAAGCTAATGAATTCTTTATACTCTTCTTCAGTTATGCCATAATTTGAAGCAGTCTCTTTCTTTAATTTAGTTGGAATTTGAATAGCTTTAACAGAATCCAATCTGTTTGTATTATAACCCATTATGGTTAACCATTGTTGGGATTCATTATCATTTTTCCAATTATCAAATTTTTCACAAATTGCTTTTTCATTAGCAAATCCACCTTTTGCTGTTTTTGAACCTAATTCTGATTTTTCCATTATACCTTGCCTTTTTCTATAAAATGATGATCATTTGGAGAAAGTATGAAAAAAGCTTATCTTTGCTGAAATAATTAGTTTTCTCGCGTTTTGTTTACCATATAGTATTGCATATTATCAGCACAGAACTTAATAACAGCATCACACATCATCACGCAATTTTAGTATATTTGCTATATTCGCTTTCGGATCAATCTTCGGCAGGATTTTTCCGTTGCTTGATGTGAATAGCCTTGTTACACCGGGACCATGCCCAGCAGTCACACAATTACTATGGACTACTATCCCAACAGTGATTGCACCTGTCCTATATATCGGTCCAAATGAATTGTCAGCATCCATTATTGCCACAAGATCGCCAAATCTTAAAGAGTCAAGACCATATTCATCAACAATGACTTTATCAAACAACTGAATATCATAATCACCAGAATAAGAATAATTGCCACCTATGCCTGATCCCATAATGCAAGCGGGAATTTTATGAGTTACTGGAACTACTAACATATCATCTTGCCGATCTAACCCTATCTTTTCAAGGAAATCAGGCGAGATATTCATAACCTTCACATCGGGAAAATCCAATAGCTTTAATCCGACACCATAAGCCTTTACCATGATCTTATCGCCGATGACCATTTTTTCCATTGCAGATAGCGGAAAATCCACAAGCACATGCTCAATTCCGCCATGTTTGCCTGTAACTACGCCCTTTTCGCCTTTGGCATCACCTGTGACAGCAACTGCTTCATCTCCGACACATGCCAATGTGTTTAATCCTGCATTTTGATCTCCACTGAATTTTATGCTGACCGCAGGTTCAACGTGATCTGCTTCCCAGCCAACAGCAGGATCGCCTACGCGGATGTTATAGGTTATTCCACCAACGCCGGGAAGGACCATAGGCTTGCCTTCTGCGCTTATCCTGTAACCAGATGCAGATGGCGGGGATATTTCGCCAACAACTGATGTTTTTACTAATTTTTCAATATTTGTCCTTATCATTTTATTCTCCTCTTCTATCAATTAAAATAACCCTCTGACCATTCCACCGTCCACTTGAATTGACGTCCCAGTAATAGCACTGGCATTTTCACTCGCTAAAAATGTTACCAGATCGGCTAATTCCTCAGGTCTTTGCATTCGTCTAATCGGTATTGTTTCTATCAACTCGCTTTTAACTTCATCAAAGGACTTTCCTGAACTTTTAGCTCGTTCTTCAAGTATCTGCGTCATCCTCTCTGTCTCAAAAGACCCTGGACATACATTATTTACGGTAATATTGTATCTCCCAAGCTCCCTAGAAAGCGTTTTGGCAAGGCTGATTATCCCTACTCTGAAAACATTAGAAAGCACCAACCTATCAGAAGGTTCTTTTACTGTAAATGAAGTTAGATTGATAATTCTGCCCCAATTCTGATCTTTCATATATGGGATAACCATTCTGCAAATCCTGACAACATACATAAGCAATTTTTGGAAGGCATTTTCCCAGTCTTGATCATCAAGGTCAAAGAAACTGCCGGGCTTAGGACCGCCTGTATTGTTGACAAGAATATC
>DTPJ01000400.1 GCA_011334435.1 Candidatus Poribacteria bacterium
ATTTTGGCGTTTATCGTTTCTATAAATATGGCGCCCCTTCGGGGCTAAAAACAACATTATCTCATATTAAAAATAACGTTTTTCCCTTAACTTAACGCCCATGGGATAAAGGGGGATTTTAAGACTTTCTTTCTATTAAAAACAAATTTGGTTAGCTAACAAAATCTTTTTAGCTTAAAATTGTCCAAAGTTTAATAACATTAAGGAGCAACTCTAAAAATGAAGCATATAATAATAACAATGGTCATAACCTTATTATTTCTATCAGGTTTTGCTTATGCAGGAAGTGTTTCAATTGACTTAAAAATGGTAAAGCAAAATCTTAATGTGGGTGATAACTTGCCCGTAGAGGTCGTTATAGACAAAGTCACAGATTTAAAAGGGATCAATATACTCATATCTTTTGACTCTACAAAGTTGAGATATGTATCCATTTCAAGAAATGCAGTAATAGAGAAATTCACAGAAGATATAATTCCTGACGTTAACGAAGCCAACACTAACGGTAAATTTGAGTATTTAGCGGTGCTTGAAGGACCCGGCTCAGGAATAGAGATTCCCGGGGGGACTATCCTAACTATCAATTTTTCTATAAAAGCCCCTGGCAACGTATGGGTAAAGTTGCTTCCAAACGAAATATCAATAGCTGATTCCACAGCAAACGCAATTCCTGCCAATATAGACCCAAATCAGCTTATAACAAATATCGGACAAGTTTTTGAGTTAACGGTTTTCAACTATCCAAATCCTGCTGATATTTCAGGTAAAACAACGATAAGATGTGTCTCTAAGGCAATTTTAGATGGATTAGAAGCGAGAATATATGATATATCAGGTGAACTTGTCAAAACGATTGAATATAGAGATTTCAATTCTAATCAAGCACCAATATATGAATATGAATGGAATTGCAAAAATGAAAAAGATCAAGACGTGGCAAATGGAGTTTATATCTTATGGGTAAAAGCTAAACTTGGATCAGATGAGAAAAATCAAACTTGGAAGATAGCAGTGCTTCGTTAATATTTGGAGGAAAACATGATGCTTAAAACATACATTATAAATAGCTTAGCAATCTTAACTGTATTAATATTCTGTGTCAATATTTATGGATCAGCAGGAGATGGAGGAGATGCTGGTGCCTTTCTGAAAAATGGCATCGGTGTTAGACCAATATCAATGGGCAAAGCCTTTGTCGCAGTAGCAGATGACGCAAACGCAGGTTATTGGAATCCTGCTGGATTAGCAAAACTAAACCATCCTGAGATGAGCTTCATGTATTCCAATCCAATGAACTATGATATAATCGGCGGAGGAGGCGTTAAAGACATCGGTTATCATACTCTTAGCATAGCATATCCATCAAGCTTTGGATCAATGGGATTAAATGTCGCTTATCTGAGTGTGGGTGATATATTCGTAGTCAAAGATGCTACCGGACCAACTGGCGAAAAATTTCAGGATAAAGAACTCGGAATCATCGCTTCTTATGCAAATAGTATAACTGAACAGATTCAAATCGGCTTAAACTTAAAGTTTGTCAGACAGAGCCTCTGGGATAAAAAAGGGTCTGGAATGGGCTTGGATATAGGTGGTATATATGAACCGATGTATAACCTGACTTTTGGTATTATGCTAAATGATATTGTAAGCCCTAAAATAAAACTCATAGAGAATTCATATTCAATACCAAGAAAATTAACCGCAGGACTCTCTTATAAACTTATGGACGATAAGATACTTACTTCTGTAAGCGTTGATAAAGCAGGAGGGCGTTCACCAAATTTCCATATCGGCACAGAAGTTAGTCCTGTAAAAGACCTTTTCATCCGTGCAGGTTATACAACTGATACTGGCGAATTATCCGCTGGAATCGGTTTTCGCATATCCATTATTAGACTTGACTATGGTTTGGGACTTCTCAGTCTCGGCTCTACACATCGTCTATCATTTACTATGGCATTACAATAGTGGTTGAAAGGTTAAAAGTTGATGGTTAAAAGTCCCGTTATAAAATAAACCTTTAACTTTTAACCTTTAACCTTTAACTATATACATTTCTGGAGGAACTAAATCATGTTCAATAAGTTTTGTGGCAAAATTATTTTATTACCCTTACTAATTGTCATTTTTTTGATGATCCAAGTAGCATCTTCTTGGAGTGCAAATATATCTGGAACGGTAAATATAGAAGGAAGAAAGGATAAAAGCGGAGTTTTGATCACGATACAAGGGCGGAGTATGTCCGCTGTTACCGATAAAGATGGCAATTATACTATTCAAAATGTTCCTTCAGGCTCATATACTATCACTGCGCAAAAACCCGGAAATATAAGTGCGATAAAATCAGATGTCGTTGTCGGCGCTAGTAATGTAAAGGTTGACTTTCAGTTGATCCCTGGCGACTTGAAGATAGATAACCAAATTAATCTTTTAGACAGAATCGTGCTTTCAAGTGTCTGGAAAACAAAAGTAGGCGATGTCAATTGGAATAGTATGATGGATATATACGAAGATGGCGTTATTGATGAAAAAGACAGGGATTTGCTCCTATCTAATTGGCGAAAAGGCAACCCAAACGTTAAATTAGGCTCATTGTCAATAGATTCTAACCCATCAGGCGCATCAATTCTTGTCAACGGTGCAGATACAGGCTTTAAGACACCTTACACATTTCCTGGGCTTATCATCGGCGAATACACAATAACCCTCCAAATGAAAAACTATGCACCAGTGGAAGTTAAAGCACAAGTAAAAGAAAATCAAACACAGGTAATCCCAGCAGTAGTCCTTGATAATCAACCGCCAGACTTCACTAATTGGGCAACAGACCCTATTGACTTAACAGAAGACACCAAAGGAAGATTCCAAGTAATTGTCAGAGTAACTGATAAAGGCGGAAGTGGAATGGGTGATAAAATTCCACAATTCGCATATCACATCGGAGCGAATACCAGTTATAGCGATTATGGCGGATATAAACCGATGAAATCCATCGGTAATGATCTATGGAGCTTTGAAATACCAGAACCAACAGAAACTTGGGACTTCTATCGCGGAAAATATATCTATTATAAAGTTAAAGCAGAAGATTCCGCAGGAAACGTAGGAGAAAGCGTTGAACAACAAAAGCTTATAGTAAGCATTAATGATCCACCAACGGTCAGAATAATAAACGCATTCAGTATATGGCAAAAGGGCTTGCTAACAATAACCGCAGAGGCAAATGACGTTGATGGCACAATTACAGGTGTGCAGTTTGAATATAGCTTTGACAATGTCACTTGGACTCAAATAGGACTTATGGTCACAAAACCGCCTTACTCCGTTTCTTGGGATACAAAAACAATTATCAAAGACGTAATGAAAAATGTTTGGGTTAGAGCAACAGCTTATGATAACGATAACGCATCTGCTACATATATAACTCCAACAGGTTTTGGCATTGACAATCAAGCCCCTACAACAAGCCACGATTACGATGGTTCATGGCGCAACAAAGACTTCGTCATTACACTTAAATCCACAGATGGAAGCGGAATTGGTGTCGCAACTATTTCATACAGACTAAACAACGGTAGCAGACAAGACATAGATATAGATGGGCAAGCCAACGCCACCGTGCTTATAACAAAAGAGGACTCAGCAAATACCATAGAATACTGGAGCACTGATAAATTAGGAAATGAAGAACAGCATAAAACTTTATCAAATATAAAATTGGATAAAACTTCACCATTATTCACCGATTGGAAACAAGACCCCGTTGATCTGACAGAAGACACAAAAGGTAGATTCCGTATTTATGTTCAAATAGTTGACGATGGAAGCGGCATTGTCGGCAAAATTCCACAAATAGCCTATCGTATCGGCACTGACACCCAATATAGCAGTTATGAAAATATGATAACTGAGGACGGAAAAACATGGTATTTTAATATTATGGAACCAGCTAATACATGGGACTTTTATCGGGGAAAATACTTATATTATAAAGTCCAATGTAGCGATGTCGCAGGAAATTTAGGAGTAAGTTCTGAACGGACGGAATTGATAGACAGCATAAACGACCCACCAGTAGTTAGAATTGTAAGCTCATTCGCTACTTGGCAAAAAGGCGTCCTAAAAATAGATGCAACTGCATCAGATCAAGATGGGACTGTTACCAGCGTCCAGTTTGAGTATAGCCTTGATAAAGCGACATGGAAGCCTATCGGTGCTACGCTTACATCAGCGCCATATTCAGTTGGATGGGATACTACCATAGCGATCCCACAAGCTCCTTCGGTTTGGATTAGAGTTACCGCTGTTGACAACGAAAATCTATCTGCAACATATCTCTATCCGACAAGCATTGGAATTGATAATCAACCACCAACGACAAGCGATGACTACAATGATCTATGGCAAAAAGAAGATTTTGTTATAACCTTAACTGCAAATGATGGAAATGGAATAGGGGTATCAGCAAAGAATATAAGATATAAACTCAATAATGGCGAAGAAATGAACGTCCAAACAAACGGACAGCCCAAGATAACAGTTGAGGGCATCCATCAACTTGAATATTGGAGCATAGATGATCTCGGCAACGCTGAAGTCCATCGGATTGTGCAAAGCATAAAATTAGATAAAACACCGCCGACATTTGTAGATTGGACAAAAGACCCACCTAATTTGACAGAAGATAGCATAGGTCCATTCCGAATATCCGTCCGTGTGAGTGATGGCGCAGGAAGCGGACTAACAGGCAAAATCCCTCAATTCGCTTATCATATCGGCAAAGAAACCAGTTATGGTGAATACGTCAATATGATCAAAGGAGAAGCCAAAGACGTATGGTATTATGACATACCTGAACCAGTAGGAACATGGGATAGCCTCAGAGGAAAATCTATATACTATAAGGCTAAAGTCCAAGACTTAGCTGGGAATATAACAGAAACACCAGAACAACAAGAAATTATTGACGATATAAATGATCCACCAACAGTCAAAATAATAACTACCTTCAATCCATGGGAAAAGGGACAGTTAAAGATAGAAGCAGATGCTAATGATGTAGATGGATATATAACCAACGTTTTATTTGAATACAGCACTAACAAAACCGACTGGAAACCGATCGGCACAGCGACAGCTTTTCCATATTCAATAATATGGGATACAAAAGGTGCAATCCCTCAAGTAGCTTTATCTGTTTGGGTAAAAGCAACTGCAACTGATAATAGCGGTGATCTTTCCAAAGAATTTGTTATACCTAATAGCTTTAAAATAGACAACGAAGCACCAGTTACAAGTCACAACTACGATGGCTCATGGCAAAATAAAAATTTTGTAATTGCTTTAACCGCAAATGATAAAAACGGCATTGGAGTAGCAAGCATATCATATAAGCTAAATGACTCAGCAAAACAGACTGTTCCCACAGACGGACAAACAGGAGTCCCAGTAAATATAACGACAGAAGGCTCTAATACACTTGAATATTGGAGTGTTGATGGTCTTGGAAACGAAGAAACCCATAAAATTTTAACCAATATAAATTTAGATAAAACTCCCCCAAGATTCTCAGATTGGGAACAAATACCAGCTGATTTAACCGAAGATACAGTAGGAAAATTCCAAATAAGGGTTACCATAACTGACGCAACCAGCGGGATAACAGGAAGAACAGCCCAAATTGACTACCGTATAGGGTCTAATTCAAAATATGAAGGTTATAGGAATATGCAAACCAATGACGGCAAAATATGGTATTATGACATTCCAGAACCGACAGAGAAATGGGATTATTATCGCGGGGACTATGTCTATTACAAAGTAAAAATTGAGGACATCGCCAAGAATTCCGCAGAAAGCCTTGAAAGAAAAGAATTGATAGACAATGTGAATGATCCACCCGTTGTCAGTCTCATAAGCTCCTTCAAAGATTGGGAAACAAAAGAAATTGAGATAAAGGCGAATGCTTCTGATCCAGATGGTTCAATTCCTTCAGTACAATTCTCTTACAGCATAGACAACAAAACTTGGAATAATATAGGTTCGCCAGATATTACACCGCCATATTCAGTAATTTGGGATACAAAAGCTGATATTCCTGAATTAGCAAAATCCGTATGGGTAAAAGCGACCGCCATAGATTCTGACGATAAGACGGTATCAGTAGATAGTGAACCATCAAGAAAATTCGGCATTGACAATCAATCGCCAATTGCAGGTAATTGGGCAAAAGCCCCTGATAACTTGACAGAAGACACAGCAGGACCATTTAGAGTAAGCGTTGAATTCACAGACGGCGAAGGTAGCGGAGTTAATAGAGTAGAACTAACTTATAAAATAGGCACAGGAACATATAAAGACTATCGCGATATGAGGCGTGAATCCAACGACGTATGGTATTACGAGATCACCGAACCCAAAGGATGGGATCCATACAGAGGTCAGACAATATACTATAAAGCCCGTGCGACAGATATGGTCGGCAATATCAGCCCAGAAACAAAAGAACAACAAGAATTTATAGATGATATAAATGATCCACCAGCAGTCCAAATAACAACAACATACAAAGACTGGGAAAAAGGTTCAATACTTATCCAAGCAAGTGCATCAGATCAAGATGGCGAAGTCAAAACTGTTCAATTCCAATATAGCCTTGACAACACCAATTGGGTTGATGTAGGCAATCTACTTACAAAAACGCCTTATGCTGTGACATGGGATACTACCAAAGAAATAGAATTAGCTCCTAACGTTTGGCTAAAGGCAATCGCCACCGATAACAACGGTGCAACAGCAGAAGCACCTATCGCAAAAAGTTTTGGTATAGACAACAAACCGCCAGATTTCGCTAACTGGCGACTTACACCCGCAGATTTAACAGAAAGTTCAACTGATCTATCATTGAAGGTTGAAGTTGAGATAACCGACCAGGGCAGTGGTGTAGATGAAACATCAGTCCAAATTAATTATAAGATAGCACAAGGCGTATATTCTGGCTATCAACCGATGTATAAAGATAGCGGAAATCGTTGGTATCGTGAGATCCCAAGACCCACAGGTAATTGGTCTAGCTATGCAGGAGAAAAGGTATATTATAAGGTCAAAGTCACCGATAAAGCGGGAAACGTTATTGAAAGTGAAGAACGCACCGAATTAATAGACCCAACAACAGGAGTTATATCTGGCAATGTCAATCCACGTGAAGCTTGGAGAGTAGCAAAAGTTACAGTCCAATTAAATGCCCAAACGGTTGCAGAAGTAGCAGTTAGCCAAGTTGATGGTAGCTATTCAGTAAAAGGATTAAGTCCCGGTTCCTATAACCTACAAATAAGTGCAATCGGTTTTGGCACAGATAAATCACAGTCAAACATTGAGGTCAAAGTCGGTCAAGTCACACCTATTCCTACTGTTGAGCTTTATACATACTCAGTTGAGACAATAGGACGTTCACAGGGCGGTAGAGTTGATTTCAGAGACGCAGAAATTAAGGACTATAGCGTAACTATTGAAGGAAATACCTTTACAAAAGATACCAAAGTTGTTCTTGGATTCAGTGGTTTAGAGCCAACCAGTGTTCCAAACCCAACAGTCAAAATATTAGGCAAGGCTATCGGCATAGGTTTTGAAGGAAAAGAGATATTCAAGCCGTTAAAACTCACATTACCACGTCCAAGTGGAATCACTGATCCGAAGTCCATCATGCTGTTCATCTATAACGGAATAGATTATAGAATGATCAGCAGAAATGATATTGCAACAAATGATACAACGATAACTGCTTATGTAATTCCGCCAGATGTCCAGAATTTCAGCGATCCCAACCATAAGTTTGACAGAGTTTTAAGCAAAACTGCGGACACAGTTTTCTATATACTGATCACAAAATTTGAAGAACCCCAGTTGAATACAAATGATCTTGGTATCCGTAATCCAGTGTTATCGCTCGGAAAAATAACGGGCTATGTCCAACCAGTTATAACATCAGCAAGCAGAAAAATAGCCTTGGTAGTGCATGGAATAACATCAAAGACAGATGATATGATTAATATCATAACTGATTTGAAACTGCTAACTCCAACAGACAGCACGACACCTTATTATGATCAAGTATTAGTATTCAACTATGATCCAGGCACACAATTAATATCATCAAGTAGTTCATTATTAGTAAGCGAACTCGGTAGAGTGCTTCCAACGAATTTCAATGGAAAGATTGACGTAATTGCTCACGATTCAGGTGCTTTAATTGTCCGCCATGCTATCCTGACCAGAGGTATGGATCAATTTATCGGTAGTCTAATAATGTTAGCTACTCCACATGGTGGTATAAATGTTGACCTGCTGAAAATCGGATTTAACAACTTCCTTAAAAAGACCCAAAGCGATCCAATATGGACATTCTATAGAGAAGGCTGGCAAGAGATATTTGAAAATACCGTAACAATAGGAGCTTTGAATAATCAACCCGGAAAGAAAGTTAATACACATTATTACGGTTTCTCTGCCTCTGATCCAAGTGCAGCAAGTGACTTAGATAACCATGACGGTCTTGTATATATAAAGAATGTGGACTTTACAAATAACATCACATTCCCATTCATAGAACAAGGATTAACGAGGACTTATGAAAGGGTAAATGTTACTTCTCCAACATTTGAAGGCAAAGGCTTTATGTCAATGACAAGGCATTTGGCTATATTATCATCGCCAGATGTCCGAAATAAGATAATGACATTCTTACGTGGAAAATCTGAAAATATAAAGATTGATAAACACGATATAGACCTTATGCCCGGGGATAGATTAGAGGACTTTAAGGTTATATTGAAAAATGTCGGGACAGAAACCGTATACGGTGTATCTGCTCAACTTAGTACTACCAACCAATATATACTCAAATTCAATGGTCAACAAGGTATAGAGAAAGATACCGCAACCTATGGTGATATTACTCCAAACCAAACAGTGGTAGGATCATATAAATTTGATGTTAGCCAGACAGCAACTTCCGCCATAGGTCAACAGGTTACGTTTACTTTGGTCATAAGAAACTCAAAGGACAACAGTGTAACAATAAGAGAATTTAACGCACCAATAGGAGGAAATCTCATCAGAATAGCTCTCAATGCCCAACAAGCCCAAATGGTAGTAGCAGACGCTAAAAAAGACACCGCCAGACCTTTGAATGACGGAGATGTCGCCATAGAACCGGGCGAGATAATGAACATAAATATAACCCTTGAAAATAAAACCGCAAGCACAATAGCATCTATCAAAGCAACGCTTAGAACAGATGATACACGAGTCAAAGGATTGGTTGGGACAACGGAAGTTGATATGGCTACAACAGGAATTACTGTGGATTATGGAACGATAGCAGGTGCCGGTAAAGTCGCCAAAGATTTCCAATACATAAAACTTCTTAACGATCCAACATTACTCGGCGCTCAGATAACTTTCACATTAGAGATAAAATCAGGACAAGATATAATCGGAAATGACACTTTCAAAGTTAAAATAGGTTCTGACATCGTTGTAGAAAGCTTCCTTCCAGATAGCAGACTGAAACCTGGTGGACCGGCAAGAACAATTAGAGTTGATCTTAGAAATGTCACATCAAGCGATATAACCAATATTGAGGTTGTCCTTACGCCAGATGCAGATGAATTCAACCTTGTTGATGATGTTGCTGAACTCAGTTTACTTAGGGCTCTTGACACAGATGATGTCTCTTATAGTGCAACAATAGATGCAGGTTTCGCAGGATACGTGACATTTAAGCTCGAAATTTACGTTGACAATAAAGTGATAAACGTTGAGACATACAAATACTATTTCGGCATGCGAACTCTGTATATTTTAGATTGGATAACAGATGATGGCGAAGGAACTAGTAGTGACAAGATAGCAGAACCGGGCGAATCTATTTACTTACAAATGGCTCGTATGAATCCAACTAATGAGACAGCCAAAAGTGTAGATACAACACTTACAACAACTAATCCAGCAGTAACAATAACAAGGGCAAGTGCCAGTTATGATGATATTTTGGCAGGAGAAATAAAGCAAGCAAGGCGTGAGTATAGATATATAGTTGCCCCAGATGTCACCGTAGCTTCTCCAAGTGGAAGCACATTAACAGCAACACGGCTTACAGTAGCACCATCGCCTAATTGGATACCCGGGGCATTTGTTGGCAGA
>DTPJ01000095.1 GCA_011334435.1 Candidatus Poribacteria bacterium
CTAAAACTAAACGGTGCAATATCTGGAAAAGTCCCAAAGGAAAAAATATCAACTCTTTATGGCGAATTTGAAATTGTCGTATAAGTAGATGGCGTCCCACGTCTGCCAGAGTTTTTTCTATAAATATAACGCCCCTTTGGGGCATACGCATTAAGTTAAGGATTTTTAACCCCGAAGGGGTGATATATTTATAGAAAACACATAAACGAAAAATCTTTTAGCTCCGTCAGGAGCGACATATAACCTTTAACTTTCTCCCCATCATATTTCGCTCCTTCGGAGCTTTTTATTTTAGCGATTGCTTTTTCTATAAATATAACGCCCCTTCGGGGCTACAAACATTATCTCACGTTAAAAATAACGTTTTTCCCTTAACTTAACGCCTATATCCTCTAGGGCTAAACAAATCGTTATTTCAGTTGAAAACTATATTTTTCATTGTTTTCTTTTATAAAGAACTGTTGTTCCGATCTTTGCTGATTCAATATAGTTATCTTTAATGTATTGAGCGATCAACTTATGCCGATCTAAATTTGACACCCCATCTATTGAGTCCATCCAAGAGCTATTGCTGAATATTATCAGTTTCGTTTTATGCCTCTCTAAGCTATCTATAACTTCCATTTGTAACGGATCAGTAGAAGCATAGCATACTTGATGGTATCTTGTCGCTGATGGGCGATCCGCAAAGAAATAATATCCCGCTTGATTGCTAAAATCAAATATTGTTTCATCAGGTCTTGTGTTTTTCTGAATATAATCCACAACTGCCTTGATTTGATTAGCCTGTTCTGCTGGAATTACCATCCTTCCAATACGTTCCAATGGCGGATCAACATATCTTGGGACTTGACCATATCCGCTTATTATCGCCGATAAATTCTTCGCTGTATCAATAGGATTATATACAGAGATAGCATACCAAAAAAGAATAATGATTACAAAAACCCGCAAGGTGATGACTGATATTGGATGAGATAACGTTGAAATAGCATTATGACTATGCCAAGTGACCGAAAGGCGAAAATCAGTTTTTAGCTCTTTCATTATGTTTATGAATAAAGACTCAACGAAAAACATACCGATCATCCACGCAAACGCCATTCCATATAAATGAGTAGAATCAGACCGTCCAAGCATAGTCCTAAAAAATATAATCCCAGGGACCAAAAGCAACAATAGCTTAATATTTGATTGAACCTTCCAAAGCCTTAATCTTATTATTTGATAGGCAAGATATGTCGCTGTTATTAGATAGATCAATATTGGCAGATACCACTTAAAAGTTCCACTTATCACAAATGCTTTTGCGCTTTCAATTGACTTAATTTTTGCTATCTCTGGATATAGCGGCGGAAAACGCAATCCCCATATTGTGCCTTGATACCGTGTTTGAATATATGAATTAATTATCATATCATCAAAAGCACCATGTATGGCAAAATAGATGGAAATTGGGATAAGAATTGTCAAAACTCCCACAATAAAACTGATCAACGGAGTAATTCTATTTATAATGTTTTTGATTACTTTGCATGATTCCACTTGTGGATAGGTTGTAAATAATATCAGAAATAATATGCAAGAAGCTGTGACATATAGACCTATTTCAAGGCTATTAAATATCGCAATACAGGCTAATATTCCTGCGACAAAAGGAATGGATTCCTGCTTTAGCAGGAATGACAATTTTATGGTTGGTGATTTTAAGAATGACAATTTTAGAGATGATGATTTAATATTTTCTGAAAGGTTATAACGTTTATTAACATAGGATGCCATAACCGCTAAGCAGAAATAAGCAGGTGCAAGCCTTCCGGGCGTATAAACCATTCTCCTTGATGCACTCCAATAGACAAATTCCTCAGATACACCAGACGACATCACCCAAAGCAATAGAAATGCGGATAACTTGCTTTTGAATATCTGTAATGCAAAGAGATAAAATCCGACATGTCCTAACGGGTCAATGATGCCCCCTAATAATCTATCCGAAGCTAAACTTACACCGAATAGCTTTGATGCAAGCAAAGGTCTGTAAAAGTTATAAAATAAGCCATGTTGAATATAGACATCTCTATATGGGATTCCGCCTCGTAATGCCTCGTTTAATGGAGCAAGCCGTTCTCCCTCGTGGAATATGTCAATTCCGCCGTTTATGTTGCCTCCGCTATAAAAAATAACATATATGATTGACGGCACAAGGATATAATCCAAAAACCACTTCTGAGAAACTTTTAGGCTGATCTTATGGACATATTCAGGCTTAATTATTGACAATATCTTCACAAAAAATACACAACTGACTGATATTATCACTAACGTCTTGCCATGTTCATATAAAAGCGACACTAATAATAGCAGGACAAGTGGCACATAAGAATATGCGTCTATCCCTTTGAGACAAGCAAAGTCTCGCTTGGTAATTGACTTTAATATTGAAGAATAGATCAGCCAAAAAGTCCAAATAGATAATACGGACAAGATTATATACTTTAAGCATGAAAGAATTTTTATAGGGTTTTCGCCATAATTTATCAATATAAAAAGCCCAACACAAATGCCAGACGCGAAAACGCACCAATGATGATCTGGATGGGAGAATATCAATCCTGTTAGCTTTTTTAATCTTATCTTTGATAGATCGTGGATTAAAAATGCAAGGTTAGCTAATGCGAATATTATCAACGGGATCATCAGCATCTTCTTAAATGTTGGTGTTGATATATTCGTCAATATCAATATAAAAATTAGATGTGTAAGGGCATATTTTTTGAGCGTATGATATGTTGGCAGTTTTGCTATGATGGAAGAGATATAAGACCATAAAAGCCACAAAAGCCAATTGACAATAGTTATAATCGGAATGACAATTAGCGATAATATATAGTAATATATCTCTTGTTGTTTAGGATACTTATTTACTGTAATCCAACTAACAATGTCACCGACATATTGATATTCAAACTTAGGTCTAAAAGCGAGACATAGACCTATCGCCAAGATAAATCCACAGGATAAGACAATTCCGCTATAAAACTTGCTTTGTGATTCTGTTGTGGTTATGATGAACCTATAGATTCTCTTAATCAGACCTATTTTCATAATCGTATGCGAGAAAAAGCATTAGCATTGAGATAAAATATTGTCGTCATATTCCGTTTCAAGCCTTAACTTATGGTTAGATTCCTCTTGAATCAAGAATTGTATCAGTTTTTGAGCCTCTGGATCATCAATTTTGTTTAGTAGATCGGTATACATTTTCACAGCTTTTTCCTCGCGCTTCATCGCTATTATTAGTGCATCTTGATATTCTATATCAGGTTTGAATGTCATATCTATAAGGTAATCGCTTATTTTCAGATCGATCGCTTTTTTAGGTTTAATCTTAGCGATCTTTTCTGGCGAAAGATTTTCAAGGATTTCCCTATGCTTGATCTCCTCTTTTTCAAATGCCTCAAACATAAGCTTAGCATTAGGTTTTTTCGCCAATTTCCCCATTTCTTCGTATAATTTAGCGGATTCTTTTTCCCATTCTATTGCAAATGATATAATATCTTTAAATGTTGTTCCCATATTTTCCCCTTCCAATGTTAAGATTAAAATATTTTAACGTATTTAAGTATATGTCCTTTGGAAAAATAAATATTTTCGCCTATTATAGGTCCTGCGATGCTAAAATCACCATCTACTAACACTTTGATTTCCAATGTAGAAGGATCAAGACGATATATACAATAGGAAGTAAAGCCATATATTTTTCCATCAGGACCATTTTGAAGACCGAGATCAAGGGGATGTCCCGAAGGCAAAGGAATTTTATTTATAAACTTCAATGATGCAGGATCAAAAACAAATAATTCTGGCTTTATACCGCCTCCAACTGCTGTTCCATAGATTTTCCCGTCTTCACCTGCTAAAAGGGCATTGAAAGTGTTGACAGGGCGATCCAAAGTTCCTTCCCAAACCTTCTTTTCCGCTCTATAATCCCAAAGGAATATGACAGCCTGATTGACCTTTGGTTGAGTTCCACTTCCACCATATATACTCGTCCCAACTGCTATCAGCTCTTGATCGGGGAGATATGCGAGAGTATAGCAACTTGCATCTCCGCAGACCCTATAATAAGCCTTTTTTTCCTCTGTTTTTGGATCAAAATATGACAAAGGACCTCCCCACATACCATAATCAGGCAAAGATGCAGTCCATATCCGTCCGCCAGCGGATATAGTAGAACGAGGGCGATAAGATATGTTGTCTATCCGTCCAATATCTCTTGGGTTATCATCGGGATTAGTTCCAAAATGATATGGTTTTGACGGATCATAAATTGATATTGTCGCACCGGGATACGATGATATATACATCTTACCGTCAAGATTTGCCATAGAATAGGCTTCTCCACCAGCTGTTGAGCACTTTCCAAGATCAACTAATTCATTATTGTTAGGATTATATCTGAAAAGATGCAAGGGCAATATGCTTGAACCGTAGAGACAGCCATCAGGACCTAAATGATTATAAAATATATCACTTCCGCTTGCCTCATAATTAAGATCAAATCGTTTAACTTCTCCGTTTGGTTTGCGAACTTCTAACTTGCGATAGATCAGATCGCTTGCATCTATAAACCTAAAAGTTGACCCATCAGGCAAAGCCATACTTATAGCTTTTGGCGGAGGAATTCTGTCAACCTTGACCGCTTCCATGCCCTCTATGCGAAATTTTCCTTCACTGGAATCAATATATACTATTCCATCTTCGCCTTTAATTATATCAATTGTGCCTTGTCCTTGTGTTATAATTGGACCGACGGTCTTTCTTTCACCGCTTTTTGGATCAAAAACGACGACATGTGGCTTTGTCATTCTTATCAAATTTGCTATTCTGCCATCAGCATTGACTAACGGATAATTATACATATCCACATCGTCCATTCGCCCATAGCGTGTGAATTGACCGCTTTTAGGATCGTAGCTTGTCAGATCAGCAGTGCCGTAACTTCCTATCCACAAAACACCGTCTTTATCTTCATCAATTCTGCATGGGAAGGTTGCGTTTCCTTGATTTATCTCGCCGAGATCAACAAGAGAATCAGCATCAGGATCAAAGCAAAATAAGCGACCTGAATATGCACTACCGATGTATAAGCGACCTGACTTGTCCATATATGTTGATATTGGGTAGTTTGAGTTAGGTTTATCTGCGACAAATTGACGAAATGCCCCTGTTTCTGGGTCTATTTGCAGGACAAAGAGATTATCAGCTTGTTGTCCCATAATGACATATATGCAGGGTTTGCCTGATTTATCGCGTCCGGGATAAGCTCGCACCCAATTGACCGATCTGACTGGAATCCCCACCTCAACGATTATCGCTTCTTGTGCATCCATAATTATCGTCCTATATTTTTTCGCCTGAGGAGTCATATCCCTGAAAACAGCTTAATATGGCATCCCAAGCGAGTTCTGATGCTATAACGCCTAAATCGGTAACGTCCAAAATATCGTTTTCAACTTGATTAGTTGTGACTGCAAAAAGCACATCGCCATCATCTTTTGTATGGAATGGTTGAATTGCCCGAGCCATAGAACTATGAACTTGTCTGGACAATTGCCTGAGTGAATCTATATCAAGTTTTTGATTTGTCACAACTAATGTCAATGTTGTATTCGCATAATGTGGTTCAGGAGGAGTGTTATTAGCAAGTCTTTTTTCAAGAAGCTCGTTATAATGATAACGTTTGCCTGTTTTTCTGTCATAGTTGCCTCTGACAATATGTCCTTGTCGGTCAACAATAACTCCAAGTGCGTTGACAACAGTAAAAACCGCTAATTTTGTCTCGCCGATCTGCTTAAAAGCTCCGCCTTGACCTGTTCCATCAGGCTGTAGGCAATCAAAAGCGGGGCCGCAACCGGGCCAACATCCTACGCCATGAAACCCAAGCGGAAACACGCCTGTTTTAACCGATCTCATCGCAGATCGCCCTAATTCTTTATCAGGATAAATCATGTTATTTCTGAAAAAGTCATATATCACTGCCCCACGAACACTATATATGCCTAAATATTTTCGCATAGCGAATATTTCCGCAGCAACGCCAGTCACCGCTTCTAATCCATAAGTAGAACCGCCAGCGAAACATATAGCTGATGTCCTGCCATCTTCGGCAGAAGAACCTCTTATCGTCCCGGGAAAACCGCCTCTGACATCAGCGACAGATATAACGTCCTTTGGAAAATAAAAAACTGTGCAACCAGTTGGTCCCTCTTTATATTCCGCTATTCCGACATATAATTCAGGGAAATCATATTTCAGAACACGCCCCTCATACTCGGTTTGTGGAATCATTTTAGTATTATCATTTGTAATCAATCGTCCATCTATTGACATATAAGAACTCCTTTGAATCAGTATATTTTATAAAAGCAAACAAATCTGTTTTATCGCTAATTAATTTTTATTTCTGTCCCATCGGGATTTTTATAAGCTTCATAAAGTTTAGTTACCTCTAATGCGGTTTCAAGGTTACATTTTTCTGGCGGTCTATTAGCTAAGACACATTCAGAAAAATATATGATCTCTGGTGCATAACCAAGCATGAAAATCCCTTTATTATATAACTGACCTAACGAAAATTCAGGCTCCCAATATATAGGTGCGGATTCATCTTTTCCGATATAATTGCTTGACCGACCATAACCGCCGGGACCACGTTCTCCACGACGATAATATGTCAGTTTAACGCCGTTTTCAACCACTAAATTACATCCAGAGCCGATCACTTCTACGCGTTCAAGAGGGCTTGTCCCAGATTGTCCAGCACAAAGATGCAGACAACCTATCGCCCCATTGAGAAATGTCAAAACCGCGATCGTTCCACCATTAAAAGCCTCTCTCTGAAAATATACGCTTTTTGTCTTCCCCATCAAATAATGTAGAATTGACGCTGGATGACCTATATGGTCAAGAAATCCATGCATCTTGGCGGGATTTTCTCTATCTCTAAAATCTGGTATGCTTTGAGGATAACGAACATATATTGACGCAGGATTTCCAAACTCTTTTGAGCTTATGATCTCCTTTGCTTTTGATATTGCCGTAAAAAATACCTTCTTGAAGCCGACCATGACGAATTTTCCTGTCTTTTCGCTGACATCAATCATATCTTGGACTTCCTTAACGCTTGATGCTGGCGGTTTCTCTATCCAAACATGGCATCCTGCGTTCATAATATCTATCGCAAGCTTAGGGTATCGCGGAATATTGTTCTCATAATTGGTAACGACAAAGACTGCGTCAAGCGATTCTTTATCAAGCATTTCAATATGATCATCATAAGCGGATTTTGCCCCAAACATAGATTTGTATGTCTCGGCACGCTTTTTATCAAAATCGCACACTGCGACAAGCTCTATCGGTGCATATTGGAACGTTGGATAAATGTTGCGATAGGAATGTCCCCCACATCCTATAAATCCTGCCCTTATCCGCTGTTCATATTCAAAGTTATATTTTACATACATTGTATTTCTCCCCAAGAAAATTTCTCTGGAATAATATCATCAAGGTTAATTGGGGAAATTGATTTTAGCATTCTATAATCCTTTCTTACCATCTAAAAGTTTTTTGCCAAGCGTTTTTTAAATCATAGATATTGACTGATACGACGACGTTTTCGTTAAGACCATAAATGATAAGTTTATCATTATCAGTTACTTCGCCGATCACTGCTACATCAGTTTCAGACATTACCTTTTCAAATTCCGTTTGATCTTCTTTTGAAACCTCTACAATGAACCGACTGTTTGACTCTGAGAATAATATTGTGTCATTACGAATGACGTCATCGGAACAAGGGACATTTTTTAGATGGATTTCCATTCCATATCCACCAGAAAATGCCATTTCCGCAATTGCTACTCCGATTCCACCTTCAGAACAATCATGGCAAGCCTTGACCAGTCCTCTTGAAATAGCTTTGCTCAGTTTTTCCATTGATCTTTTGCCTTCTATGGGTCTGACTTTCGGCACGTTGTTTCCAATAAAACCTCTGATACTATAATAATGCGAAGCTCCTAATTCGTCATAGGTTCTTCCAACTGCATATATTAAGTCACTTGGAGATTTTACATCCATAGTGATCGCCTTACTTATATCATCAATAACGCTTATCGCAGAAATTAGAAGCGTTGGTGGAATTGATAACGTTTCACCTGTTGTTGAATCCCTATATTCGTTATTTAAGCTATCTTTGCCAGATATGAAAGGCGTTCCGTAAGCAATAGCGAAATCATAGCATGCCTTTATAGCACGGACAAGTGTTCCTAATCTATCAGGTTTATCTGGATTGCCCCAAGAGAAGTTATCAAGAATAGCAGTTTCTTTTAGATTTCCTCCAACAGATACAATATTCCGCAATGCTTCATCTATTGCAGAACCAGCCATCCAATATGTATCTATATCGCTATATTTAGGATTGATGCCGTTTGAGACGACAACCCCACGTTTTGAGTTCAGAAGTGGACGAATGATACATGCATCACCAGGTCCATCGTTGTCTATGCCTTGAAGGGGCTTAATTATGCTTCCGCCTTGGACTTCATGATCATATTGCCTGATCACCCATTCCTTGCTCGCGACATTTGGACTTGATAATATATCTAATAAATATAGCGTTAAATCAGATGGATCGTCAGAAGTCGGTTCTTCATAAACGGGCAACTTCCATATCGCCTGTTTTCTTGCCTTTGGAATGCCATCATGCACAAACTCCATATCAATATCCGCAACCGTCTCGCCGTCATATAAGAGATGTAATTTCTTGTTATTTGTGAACTCTCCGATAACGGTTGCCTCAACATCTTCATCAGCAAACACTTTAAGCAATTCATCAATTTTTTCTGGAGGAACTGCCAAAACCATTCTCTCTTGTGCTTCGGAGACCCAAATTTCCCAAGGAGCAAGCCCTGAATATTTGAGAGGGACTTTTTCAAGATAGACAGTCGCACCTGTATCTTTTCCCATTTCGCCGACTGCGGAAGAAAGCCCACCTGCTCCGCAATCTGTTATCGCATTATATAATCCCTTATCGCGAGCTTGGAGTATCGTATCTGTCATTTTCTTTTCAACGATTGCGTTTCCAATTTGGACTGCACTGCTTGATGTTACCTCAGAATCGTCAGTCAATTCAATTGATGAGAAGGTAGCACCATGTATGCCATCGCGACCTGTCCTTCCGCCGACAACTACAACTAAATCGCCGGGGCTGACCTTCTTATAACATTTATCCCTTGGGATTAAGCCGACATTGCCACAATAGACAAGCGGATTTCCTATATAACGTCTGTCAAAAAGTATAGCACCATTGCAAGTAGGAATGCCCATTCTGTTGCCATAATCCCTGACGCCAGCGACAACGCCCTTAAATATCCGCCTTGGGTGAAGCGTGCCTTTTGGCAATTCATCATAAGGTAGATCATGCGGACCGAAGCAGAAAACATCAGTATTCATAATCGGTTTTGCCCCAAGACCGACGCCAAGTGTGTCCCTGATCACTCCGCCGATGCCAGTCTCCGATCCGCCGTAAGGTTCAATAGCCGATGGGTGATTATGCGTCTCTACCTTGAATGCAACGCCATAATTTTCATCAAAAGCTATAATGCCTGCGTTATCCGAGAAAACAGATAAACACCACTCTTTGTTGAGTTCACGAGTTGCACGGATTAGGTATGTATGCAAAAGTCTGTTTATGATCTCTGATTTTTCTTTGCCATTTTCTATTTCAGTATATTCAATAATGCCCTTAAATGTCTTATGGACGCAATGTTCTGACCATGTTTGAGCCAAGGTTTCAAGTTCAACATCAGTGGGATTTCTGCCGATCTGGACAAAATAATCCTTAATTGTTCGCATCTCTTCTAAATTCAGTGATAGCACACCTTCTATGCTGATCTTTTGTAGTTCTTCATCGTTTGCGTTTAATATATCTATGTGCTGGACTTTTATCTTTCCAGATTGCATCTTATGTATCCTTCCTGTTAGACAATGTTTCTGAGAATTCTGAAAACCAGTTAAATCCAATTATCATAAGGATTAGAAAGCCATATAAAAATGAAAATGCTCCACAT
The DNA here is from genome assembly GCA_011334435.1 of Candidatus Poribacteria bacterium. Taxonomy (GTDB): domain Bacteria; phylum Poribacteria; class DTPJ01; order DTPJ01; family DTPJ01; genus DTPJ01. The sequence goes on from DTPJ01000095.1 coordinate 10,131, forward strand.
TTGTCATTCCCGTGAAAACGGGAATCCAGAAAAATTATGATAAAG
>DTPJ01000356.1 GCA_011334435.1 Candidatus Poribacteria bacterium
CTGCATCAGGAATCCATTTCTTTGTTATGATTTTTCTGGATTCCCGTTTTCACGGGAATGACAAATGTGGAGCATTTTCATTTTTATATGGCTTTCTAATCCTTATGATAATTGGATTTAACTAGTTTTCAGAATTCTCAGTTCATTTTTTATGTTTCCACTTTATAAGAAAACAAAAGTCTTTATACAAGGAGATTAATATGGAAAAAGAAGGGCTTGTCGGAAAAGTTCTAAATTTAGGTGATCTTGTTGACTATCAAGATGGTTCAGTAGTAAGCCGAATGGTGATCAAAAAAGATACGGGCAATGTAACATTGTTCTCTTTTGATCAAGGACAAGGACTGAGTGAACATACCGCACCGTTTGATGCTATGGTCTATATATTAGATGGCGAAGCAGAGGTCGTCATATCAGGCAAGCCAAATCACCTAAAAGCAGGGGAAATGATCATAATGCCTGCTGATGAACCCCATTCATTGAAGGCGACCAAACGATTTAAGATGCTATTGATAATGATACGCTCATAATAAGGAGTTGCCAGTTGGTATCAATCCGCGATTATAGGTTTTGTTTTGCATTATGCACTATATTTTTAGTTATATTATGTGCCTCTTGTGAAAAGAAAAGCACTTTCACTCCCACGATAATAAATACATCCACAGGTAAAGAGATGGTTCAACTATCGGGCGGATGGTTTGAGATGGGAAGCAAAAAGAAAGACAACGAGTCGCCAGTTCATAAGGTATGGGTAGATGCCTTCTTAATTGACAGATATGAGGTAACACAAGAGGAATACGAAAAGCTAATGCAAAGCAACCCATCACATTTCAAAGGACCTAAAAATCCTGTGGAACAGGTAAGTTTGTCTTTTGCGATCTTATATTGCAATGCCCGATCGCGTCAAGAAGGCTTAAAACCTTGTTATGACGAGGAGACGGGCAAATGTGATTTTTCTGCGAATGGATACCGTCTGCCAACAGAAGCTGAATGGGAATATGCTTGTCGTGCTGGAACAAAGACGGATTATTTCTTTGGGCGTGATGAAAGTCAATTAAAATATTACGCTTGGTATGCTGACAATTCTGCTAATAAGACGCAACCTGTGGGTCAAAAAAAGCCTAATCAATGGGGACTTTATGATATGTATGGAAACGTCGCTGAGTGGTGTAATGATATATACAGTGAAAGCTATTATAGCGAAAGCCCAGAAAAAAATCCTCAAGGTCCAGCAAAAGGGAAGAAGTATGTCCTTAGAGGTGGATCATGGAATTCAAGCGCAGAAAGTTGCAGATCGTCATCTCGGGTAGGTGGAGACCCAGGTTTTCAAGATGCGTGCTTTGCCCGTGATGATATAGGCTTTCGTTGTGTTAGGAAATCGGATACTAAATCAAATATTGGATACTTTTCGCCAGAAGATAGATCGATCAATTTAGCATCTAATATCCAGTGTCAAGTATCAAACGTAAAGTATCAAAAATCCAGTATCAAGAAAACGGGATTTGTTTATGATGACATCTATTTAAAGCACGATACAGGGTCTCGGCATCCAGAAAGTCCCCAGAGATTGGTCGCAATAACTTCTCGTTTAGAAAAGAAGTTGTCAGATAAAAACGGGAATTTACAATTGATCCGCCCTAAACCTTCCTCAACGGCGTTAGAATGGATTAAAACTATCCATTCGCCTGAATATATTGAACGAGTTAAGAAAAGCTGTCAATCCAAAGAAGAATATATAGATTCCATAGACACTCCAATATCAAAGGAATCTTACGAAGTTGCTTTAATGGCAGTTAGCGGGGTTTTGTCAGCAATAGATGAGGTAATTAAAGGAAATGTAAGGAATGCTTTCTGTGCTATACGTCCTCCCGGACATCATGCGTTAAGAGATAGGGCAATGGGATTTTGTTTATTCAATAATGTCGCTATCGGAGTTCGTTATGTCCAGAAAAAGTATGGGCTATCAAAAGTGCTTATTGTAGATTGGGACGTCCATCATGGAAATGGCACACAAGACGCTTTCTATGACGATCCTACGGTTTTATATTTTTCCACTCATCGCTCACCTTTTTATCCCGGAACGGGCTATGAAGATGAAAAAGGGAGTGGTAAAGGTTTAGGATATACTATTAATGTAACTATGAAGGCTGGCGATGGTGATGAAAGTTATAAAAATGCTTTTGAAAATATACTAAAGCCAAGAGCAATAGAATTTGATCCCGATTTTGTCTTCATATCCGCAGGATTTGACGCTTATAAGGACGATCCCTTAGGCGGTATGAACGTTACTGCCAAAGGATATGCAGAGATGACCAAGATCGTCAAAGATATAGCAGAAAAATGCTGTAATGGTCGCATTGTCTCTGTTTTGGAAGGTGGTTATAGCCTTAGCGGTTTAGCAGAATCGGTAGATTCTCACTTATCGGTTTTAATGGATTAAAAGGAGTTTGTAAATGCCCCTAACATCAATCTTTCCAGAGTTAATTAAAGCGAAAAATGACGGTTATGCAATACCTGCTTTTGACACACTTGATATGAACGCAACAGAAGGGATGTTCTTGGCTTTCAGTGAAAAAAATGCCCCGGGCGTTATAGCACTATATGGCGGATTTTTAGAACGACCTAATGCACATGCTGTCTCTGCTTATATAAGGGAAAGGGCAAAGGATTTTGAAGTCCCAATATCGCTTATGTTAGATCATGGAGCAAGTTTTGAGCAGTGTATTAAAGCCATATCTTATGGGTTTACTGATGTCATGTATGACGGGTCAAGGCTTCCCTTAGAAGAAAATATCAAGAATACCAAAGACGTTGTCCGTGCAGCACATGCGGTAGGGGTTTATGTTGAGGCAGAATTAGGTCATGTCGGTAGAGGCAGTGAATATCAAAGCTTTGGGGCATTAAGAAAGGGATTTACCGATCCTGATACTGTTGAGATGTTTATCAAAGAAACTAATGTTGATTTTCTCGCCATCGCCATAGGGACTGCTCACGGAATTTATCAAGGCGATCCACAGTTAGATTTAGAACTATTGAAGGAAATTCGGTCTCGCGTTGATGTCCCATTAGTTCTTCATGGAGGGTCTGGTTGCACAGAAGAACAATTTAGGTCAGCTATCAAGGCAGGAATATCAAAGATAAACATAGCTACCGATCTATTTATGACTGCTGGAAAAAAACTCGTTGAAGTTGCCAAAGGCGAAAATCCATCATATTTTAGCATGAGTAATTCTGCTATGGAAGCCTTCCGAGAGCGATGTATATATTATATTGATCTTTTTGGCGCAACTGGTAAAGCATAAATCAAAGCATAAAATTTACGGAGGAAAAAATGAAACACCTAAAATGGGGCATAATCGGAACAGGCATGATCGCTAACTCATTTGCAAGAAATCTGAAAACTACTGATAAGGCAACGTTATTAGCTGTTGCATCAAGATCAGCAGATAAGGCAAAAGAATTTGCTGGAAAATACGATATTCCGAAGGCTTATGATTCTTATGAATCTCTATTAAAAGACAATGAAGTTGATGCGATCTATATCGCTTTGCCAAACCATCTTCATAAAGAATGGTCAATCAAATGTGCTTATGCTGGAAAGCATATACTCTGCGAAAAACCCGTCACGGTAAACAGAAAAGAGCTTGAAGATATACTTGATGTTGTGAAGAGATGTGATGTTTTCTTTATGGAAGCTTTTATGTATCGCTGTCATCCGCAATGGGCAAAGATAAAGCAGATCATAGCTGATGGCGTTATAGGCGAAGTCAGAGCGATAAAATCAACTTTTTCATATAATATGGGTATGAACCTTGAGAATATCAGAATGTCAAATCCTGCGGCTGGCGGGGGACTAATGGATGTCGGTTGTTATTGTGTGTCGTTATCAAGACTAATCGCAGGCGAAGAACCTATAAAGGCAAAATGTGTAGGATATATAGGCAAAGAAAGCAGAGTCGATCAGCAAACAGCAGGAGTTTTACTATTCCCATCTGGTGCTGTCGCATCTTTTGAATGTGGAACACAAGTTAATATCCCAACATCTGCAAATGTCTATGGAAGCAAAGGATATATTTCAATAGAAAATCCATGGTTTGCATCAAAAGGGACAACAAAGGTGATCGTCCATACTGATAAAGAGGAAGTCATAACCATAGAATCAGACTTAGAACTATACGCCAAAGAAGCTATAACGGTCGCAGAATACATAGATAATAGGCAAGCCCCTGCTATGACTTGGGAAGATAGTCTCGGACAGATGAGAACTCTTGATATGTTAAGGGCAGATATGGGTCTTGTTTTTGATGTTGAAAAATAAGGAAAAAAGAATTGAAAAAAGGGTTGTTAATCGTCCTTACTGGCAATGGAAAAGGCAAAACTACATCCGCTTTAGGTATGGCTTTCAGGGCGATGGGGCATGGATTGAAAGTTTGTATAATCCAATTCATCAAAGGCAGTTGGAAATATGGTGAATTGGAATCCGCAAAGCGATTTAGCGATCTCTTAGATTTTTATGTATTAGGTAAAGGTTTTACTTGGCAATCTGAAAATCTTGAAGAAGATATTAAAATCGCAAGAGAAGCATGGGATTTTGCCAAAGAGACTATTAACTCTAACAAATATGAGATGGTAATATTAGATGAATTGACATATCTGATCAAATATAAGATGGTCAGTGAAGAAGAGATAGTCAATTTTCTTTTGAACCGTCCAGAAAATTTGACCGTCGTTGTTACAGGCAGGGATGCATCAAAACTGCTTATTGATTCCGCAGACCTAGTAACAGAGATGGTTTCAATTAAACATCCTTATGATGTCGGAGTTAAGGCTCAAAAAGGGATAGAATTCTAAAAAGCAGTATTATTATGAAAAAGGCAAGCGGATTTATAACTTTGATGACAGATTTTGGTTTATCTGATGGCTTTGTCGCTGCTATGAAGGGTGTGATATATAGCATTAATCCGAAAGCTATTATTACAGATATAACACACGATATAAATCCCTATAATCTGCTCGGTGCAGCTTTCATATTCAACTCAGTTTATAGTTTTTTCCCGAAAGGAACTGTTCATGTTGTTGTCGTTGACCCTGGCGTAGGTAGTGAAAGACGTCCATTGGCTATTGAAACAGAGAATTATTACTTTGTCGCTCCTGATAATGGCGTTCTTTCGCTTGCCCTTGAAAAAGAAAAAGTGCTTAAAATTGTGGAATTATCAAAACCTCAATATTTTCTCAATAATATAAGCAATACTTTTCATGGGCGAGATATATTTGCTCCTGTATCTGCTAATTTGTCACTTGGCGTTAAGTTAGACTTAATGGGGAACAGGTTAAATGACATAGTGAAGATTTCTGCCCCCGAACCAAAGGCATTAAAAGATGAAATAATCGGAGAGATTATATATATTGATAGATTTGGCAATCTAATAACGAATATATCAATGGATTTAATAGAAAAATTATCTGCCAATAAGAGAATTGTTATTATAGTGGGCAATAAGACAATACAAAAAATTAGCCGATCTTATGCAGATGTCCCTGTTGGCAAGCCATTAGCAATATACAACAGCTTTGGAAATTTAGAAATAGCGGTAAATAGTGCAAATGCCTCAAAAATCCTCAATGTGCAGAAAGGCGACACGGTTACAATACAGATTTTTGATGAATAGGATCAGCTAATAATTTAGTAAATTATAATTATCTAATCAATAAAACTTATGTTAAGAACCGCTTAACTCTACAATTCTTATTTTCTGAGGGTCTTTTACTCCGAGTTGATGATCTGGATCGCCGGCTGTTGTGATATATTTCGCAGGGCGTCCGACCGCGGCTAACGGAGGCAGTCCCTCACTTGCCCGTTTTTCTTCTAAAAGCATCAATGCAACCTGATCTACTGCGACCATATCTGTTCCTATGATGATCCCGTTATAGTTCCATGTCCATCTCGGCTTGCAATCCGTAGGACCGCCCTCATAAAGGACCTTTATCGCATCGCATATAACAAGTTTGTTTTTCTCCTTAATCTGTGGAGCGAGATTAAGATCAGCTACAAACGGATCGCAATTGTTTCCATGGAACTTGTTAGGATTTTCAATAGCACCGAAATAATTTTTAAGTCCTGCACTAATACCAGCGATATTGTGATCTTTAAGGACAGGGACACTGATCGTCGCTGTGCATTGGCGAGATATTATCTTGCTGAGTCTTGACCCGACAGACCTGCTGACGACCAATTCCTCTCCATAACCGACTCTTGGCTTTGTGCCGTAACACCGAATACCAGGACCATCAAAATTCAGTGGATAACCGCACATAGAGAGTTCTCTGTCTTCACGATCCCATATAATGATCTGTTCAGGCGCGATACCAATGCCGATCAAGCTATCTGCAATAGCAAAGGCAAGCTCTGGGTGAGTAGGGATCATAGGGGCTATGCAGTTGACTTTGATCCCTACATAATCAGTAGGCTTAAAAAGACGTCTCCATGCAATTTCTGGGGATTCTACCCCAAGTGCTTCTGGAATAGCTATATCAAGTAACGATTTTATCAGTCCTTTATCTGGTTTCGCTAATTTATCGCTTTTGATAACGACAACCGTAGCGGAATCAGATGATTGTTGAGTTATAGATGTTAGAGGTTTTTGTTTAACCGCACATCCCGCTATCTGTGAAATGCCAATACCCGCAAGTATAGTAGTTTTTATAAAGTCCCTTCTTGTTATATTCTTTGGTGATAATATATCGTTCATTTTTTATATCTCTATAATTCCCGCGCCATCTTCCGCAGTGCAAATATAAATCTCGGGTTGCAATCCTGTCCGCTTAGGATATTCTTCATTGACTTTATCTATAAGTTCTTGCAGACAATCCTCAACAACGATGGAGACAGTGCAACCGCCAAATCCTGCACCAGTCATCCTTGACCCTATAACGCCATCTATTCCCCATGCGATTTCTACCATAGCATCAAGCTCTGGACAACTGACCTCATACTCATCTCTAAGTCCGATGTGTGATTCATTCATCAATTCCCCAAATTTCAGCAGGTCATGTTCTTTTATGGCAGAGACGCTTTCTAACACTCTGATATTCTCTTTGACAACATATAAACATCGTTTTTCTGTAATTTCGGGTATGTGACTGCTGTATTTTCTTATATCGTCAATCTCTATATCTCTGAGTGCACTTATCCCTGGGAGGAATTTTTCAAGGATTTTTACCCCTCGCTCACATTCCGCTCTCCTTTTATTATATTCAGAGTCAACAAGTCCTCTTTTCTTGCCAGTATTGCAGACGACAATTTTTATGTTTTCAAGGTTGAGTGGCACTAATTCATATTCAAGGGTTCTGCAATCCAAAAGCAAAGCATGATCTTTTTTTCCTAATCTTGATATAAATTGATCCATTATACCACAATTGACGCCGACAAAATTATTCTCTGCCTTTTGACATAATAAAGCCATTTCTACTGGATCAATATTTAATCCACAAGCCCTTTCAAATGCAACTGCCATAGCAACTTCCATAGCAGCAGATGAACTAAGTCCTGCTCCGATAGGAACATTTCCTGTAATAACAGCGTCTAATCCAGATATAGAATATTCAGATTCTTGAAGGAAATGTGCAACTCCTCTTGGATAATTGCTCCATTTTTTGTCGTCATCATATTTTATGTCACCTAATGCAAATTCCACTGATTGATCATAATCTAATGAATATAGACGGACAGTTAGGTCTTCTCTTCGCCTTGACGCAACCATAATATCCCTGTCAATAGCTACTGGAAAGACAAATCCATCATTATAATCTGTGTGTTCTCCGATGAGATTAACTCGTCCTGGCGCTCTTACAAGGACATCAGGCATTGCGTCAAACTTGGTTTTGAAACTTTCAATAAGCCTTTCTGCTCTCTCTGTTGTCAAATGATGCCTCCTTTTATATATCAAACGGTGGTTTTTCTCGTAGTTCTTTTGCTTTATCTTCTGCCGCTGAATCGTTTATGAAACTCCCTGCTCCTGATTCGCATCCTGCCAAATATTTGAGTTTTGTCGCTGAACGATGCGGTGGGTAAAATTCCACATGAAAATGGTAATGGTCATAATCTTTGCCATCAGTAGGTTTTTGGTGCATAATCATCATATATTGGAACGAAAAACCATATAAATTGTCGTATTTCATCAAAACGATCTTTAATATTCTTGCAAAGTCCATCTGAGTTTTGTCGTCAAAATCTGACAACGATAAAAGATGTTTATTAGGGAAAATATGCACTTCATAGGGGAAACGTGCATAGAACGGTATAAAAGCCGTAAAGCTGTCATTTTCTATTATTATTCTTCTCCCGTCTTCTTTTTCTTTACGGAGTATCTCACAGAATAGACATTTGCCCTTTTCATCTTTATATTTTTTGCTTGAGTCTAATTCTTTTTGAATTTTCGGCGGAATAAATGGAAAAGCATATATCTGACCATGTGGATGGGACATTGTAACACCTATTGCTTCACCCTTATTTTCAAAGATAAAGACATAATCTATAAAATCATGGCTTCCAAGCTCTTCATAGCGATCTTTCCATACTCTAACAAGGTTATATGTCTGCTGAAGGCTTTGTTCTGCTAAGCTCCCATCGTGTTTGGGTGAATATATCACAACTTCGCATATCCCCTTTGCTTCTCTGATCTTGTATAATTCATCATCTTCTAAATCAGGCTTAGGAGGATTCCTTTGCAATGATGGAAATCTGTTCTCAAACGATACGATCTCAAAATCACCGGGAATTTCAAGAACGCCGGGGCATAATGGACATGCCTTTGGATCAGATAATACAACAGGTCGTTCCATGCGATGTGTTGCAGTTATAACCCATTCCTCTAAAACAGGATTCCAACGTAATTCAGACATTTATATTTATCCTCCTAATCCTCATCAGACCATTCGTAATACACTATATAACGTCCATCTCCCATGTCTTTTTTGATCTTTTTCATCTTAAGTTTTTTAATTGTTTCCTTTTCCTCTATTTTAGGGCAATCTTTTAGTGTTTTGTTATCTTTGTTAGTAGTTGATAACTCTACATTTCCGATCAAAACACTATTAAGCCATTTATGGACATCGTCCAAACAAGAAAATTTATTAAATTCAATTCCATTGCTTTCAAGATATTCCATAAGCTCATCCTTTGCAAAGATAACATCAGCAAACCGAGAGGCAAACTTATCAGAAAGTCCGTCTCCTATGTAAATAACAGTTCTTCCTTCATTTTTGAGATTGATCACATGCAAAACCTTGCAGTTTCCGCATTTTCCGCAACCTTGATCGTAATACGGAAACGAAAGCTGAACTTTACGACCATTAAATACCAAGTTGTTACAATATATATCTACATCAGAAATCCCGTATTTTTCCAACAATGCCTTAATATAAAAATCAAATCCATCGCTAACAATGGCGATAGGAATATCATTTTTTCTGCAAGCCTCAAGCAAATCAATGAAGCCCGTATCAATTTCCATTTCAGAGACGAACTTTCTGACTTCTTCTTCGCTTGCATCTATGAAGCTATACTCACCGATAAGACATTCCTTTGAAGAGATTTCGCCTCTTCTCCATCTTTTATTGATCTCTTCCCATCGTTCATCGCCGAAATGTGTATATATGCGAAAGCCGACATCTCCCTTGGCAATAGTGCCGTCAAAATCGCACAACAAAGCTAATTTTTGTCTCAAATTAAAAGCTCTCCCAATTTATTATAACAATTATGTTGAAATTCAAAATTTCCTATGACACAGGATATTTTAGATTAAAAAGTAACCTTTGTCAATGCTAAGCTAAAACAATCATCATTAAAGACTGAACTTAGGACAGTAGTTCGGACATTTTCTAGAATAATTGAAAATAATACTTTCTGCTAAAACTAAATTTTTCCAAACATTTCAAAAATCCCCCTTTTTCAAATGGGGAAAGATAAGAAAGATGCCTTTTTCAAAGGGGAAAACTAATAGAGTTACTTTTTTCAAAGAGGGAAGCCATAAAAGTCTCCCTTTGGAAAAGCCATAAAAGTCTCCCTTTGGAAAAGGGAGATTTAGAGGGATTTCCCTAGACAATTTAATTAGATAATAAATTGTCCGAACTCATATCCGA
>DTPJ01000137.1 GCA_011334435.1 Candidatus Poribacteria bacterium
AAAAATGGTGAAAACAGAGAAGCATATTTTAGCTTATTGATCATGTCTGCCCCCTCCTCTCATAAAAAAGGTGGCATAAAGCCACCCTTAGTAATTTATAGTTAATATTACGGTTGTGTGCCATCAATTTTTGCTTCTAATTTATCAGCCTTTGCCTCTAAGTAATCAAGTCTGGTATTAATCTTGATTAGCAGTTCGGTGATTTGAGCGGTATTATCCGCTTTTGCCTCCAAGCGATCAAGCTTAGCCTCTATCTTTTGGATTGCTGGACCGCCTCCACCTTGCCCTGGGTTAGTCGTGGTATCTAACTTACGTTCAATCTTGTCAAGCTTAGCTTCTATTTTTTGATATGCTGATACCCACTGTCCTTGCTCAGTCTTATCTAACTTGCTTTCAATCTTATCAAGTTTGATATTTATGTTACCAACAGCAGGACCGACCTTATCAAGTTTAGCTTCTATTTTCGCTAACACTTGCAGAACTGTCTCTATAGGAGACGGAACTGTCCCTGTCTGAGCATAAGCTATACCTATTATTAGAACTATTACCGCAACAGATATAACTGGAATAATAACCTTGGGTCTGTTTATTGTTTTACTCATTTTGAACACCTCCACTTTCGGTTTAGATCTGAAAATCTACTAACTCTATTAAATTCATAGAGATTAACATTAAACTACAAAGACTTATTCCAAGTTTTTTAAAAATTTTTAGATTATTTGTAGATTTTGAGATGTTTCTAAAATTAATTTAATTAGAAGGCAGTTTTAAATTGGGAAAAGTTTTAATATGTTTATGATCTCCGATACAGCTTCCCAACGGTTAAGCGTGTAAAAATGGAAGTATCTTACGTTATTTTCCATAAGATTTCTGCATTGTTCAATTGTAAACTCCATTCCAGCCTTCCTGCTATCCTCTGGGTTGTCACCATATTTGTTTATTAGACTATTAAGCGGATATGGGATAGATGCTCCGCACATCAGCGAAAGCTGTTTAATCTTTTTCAGATCAGTTATTGGCATAATGCCGGGAATAATTGGGACATCAATCCCTATCATTTCAGCACGATCCAAAAATCCATAAAAAAACCTATTATCAAAGAACATCTGTGTTATAAGGAATTTAGCGCCAGCTTCAACTTTATCTTTTGTATAAATCATATCAAATTCCATATTTGGTGATTCTTTATGCTTTTCTGGATACGCAGCAGCGCCAATACTGAAAACTCCATAAATCTCTATGAATTCAATAAGGTCTTTGGCATAATCAAATCCGTCTTTTATATCAGGAAGTTCAGTTACGCCCATTGGTGGGTCCCCACGCAAAGCGAGTATATTTTCTATGCCGATGGATTTATAGAAGTCTAAAATCTCTGCAATTTCCTTTTTTTCTGATCCGATGCAAGTTAGATGTGGCATCACTGTAAGTGAGGTTTTCTGTTTAATCTTTTGAACTGTTGACATAGTTTTATCTCTTGTGCTTCCACCTGCACCATAGGTTACAGAAACATAACTTGGGTTGAATGATGATAGCTTTTCTATTGTCTCAAATAAGACTTGTTCAGCTTGTTCAGTCTTTGGGGGAAAAAATTCAAACGATATTGAACGTTTCTTATCTTTTAAAATATCATCTATTTTCATAATTACTCCTTTATGGATTCCCATTTGTTCCTTAACTTTTTAATCATTATGAAGATTAGATTTAATGGTTTTTAGATTATATCGGTATTTTTGTCAACTCATAAAGAGAAGTTTTTATTCCAAAAAACTCTTGACAAAGTGATTTATAAAATGTATTATCTAAACATCAAAGGTTTATAGTTGGATTTTTTTGTGGTAATACCATTTTTCAATTCAATTACGTCATTTTGATGAAGTAGAGAAATCTTGTAATTATTGTAAGATTCTTCACTTCGTTTAGAATGACGCTATTAATGATGTGTTTCAATTAGGAAATGTTGTAAACATTTGCTTTCTAACAGGAAACTGATCAGTCAAGAAGGAGCGAGTAAAATATGAAGATTACTAGCAGAAAAGTTGGCGATATTATGATTCTTGATATTAGCGGAAGAATTGTCGGTGATGATAGTTTAAATATGAGAAGAGAGATAGCTGGTTGGATTGCAGAAATTCCAGATCAGCAAAAGCCCAAAGTTATTCTCAAATTAGATGGCGTATCAATGATGGACAGTGCTGGACTTGGCGTTTTAGTCTCATCTTATACGTCCGTTCAAAAAAGAGATGGTAGATTAGTTCTTGCTGGATTAGGAAGAGGTTTACAAAATCTTATAGCCATAACCAAACTTGCCAGAGTATTTGATGTCTATGAGAACGAAGAAGAAGCCATAAAGAGCTTTGAAGAGAAATAAATTAGTGATCAGTGACGAGTGACAAGATAAATTTTGTCAAATTTTGCTATATCACACGTCACTTGTCACTCATTGTTTTTTGCTGATAATAATTTTTTCGTCATAAGAGGCGAATATCTCTTCACCCGGAGGAACTACAAGAAACTCTTCTTCGTCCCATTCTGCATCAATTAAGTTTTTGATAAGCCTTATATTGCCTTCTATCTCATCGTAATTCCATTTTCTTTCTTCAGCGATCTTTTTTGCTTCTTTGTTGTAGTTTAAGAACTTCACAAAATCAATGTCTATAAATGCGACTTGTGAATAATTCTCTATCCATGAATTTTCAAATTCAATGAGATATTTTGCGTTATCTTCGCCATATTTTTTCACATATTCTTCGTATTTCTTACCTAATCCAAATCCATCTTGAACTTTTCTTTCAACAACAATTTTTCCACCAGAGCGTTCAAACCATCCAGATGTATAATAGTATGTTCCAGGGTGTTCGTTAAAATATTCCAAGTATCTTTGATTTGACCCCAAAAACAACGCTATACAGTCATGCGCTCTTGGGATAATAAGCGGAATGCCCCTGGCTTTTATACCTGCTGTCCCGCGACTGCATAGTGCATATCCTAAGACTATGGCGTCAAAAACGCTTTCATCAGTTTCATCTATCTTTTTTTGGACTTCGGCACGCATTATATCTGGATTATCATGTAGCCCTTTTGGCAAAAAATCCAGATTAGTTATATTCGGAGAATATGCAGAGCATAAGCATATTTCTCTATAAAGAACATCACAAGATATTACTTTTAGACGCAATCTTTGATCATCACTGAAGAAGTTTCTTTTTAAGTTGCCCATTTGTTATTTTATCCTCTATAAATTATATCAGTAAACATTATATTCCAAATATGTTTTTCAAAGCGTTAATATCCTCTGAGGCTTCTTCTTCATTCATAAATCCGATAACCATAGAGGAAACACCGGGAGTATCAATAGTCCATTTAAGCCACTCAGCAGGTCTGCCTTCATCAAATCTTCCTGACGCAAGGGGTTTTATCGCTATCACTGGTTTAGAACAATTTTTAACCGCATCAAGAGTTGATTCTTTTGACGGGTTCATATAAAATCCCAATTTATTGATAGGGATAACGAAAACAGCACAATCATAACCGCCTTGATCTACAAGCCTTAATCTATCGCCATTATGGCATGCGACACCAGGGATAACTCCCTCATCCCTTATCATTGTAAGATATTTTTCAAAATCAACTAATTTACCGTCTTTCACTTCCCAGCCATCAGTCCACCCGCCGTGGATACAGCATATCGGCGAACCAATCTCTTTTGCTTGTCTCACTTGGTCTCGTGTCGTTTTTTTGTCGCCAAATGTTGTGCTTATAAACAGCATTTTTTGACCTGTCTTATCTTCCGCTAATTTAATCGCATCGTGTAATTTTGGATAGACAGGTCCTAAAACTCCGTATAGACCAAGTTTTATGCAATGAGCGAAGACTTCTGCTATACGTTCCGCAGTGAAATATTTTCTGATCCATTCGTCACGTCCTCCGCTTGTATGCGACCAACCAAGCAGGCTATTTATGCCTATTAAAGCTTTTGGGACGCTGACGCCTTCAATTGTTATTGTTGGAAAATTCGCCATTGTTATATCCTCCTATTTGATAATCTCATTTTAATCTTTCCTCTACTATATAGATAAATTCGTTCCTTTCAGCAACATAACGGATCAAGCTGTTTGACTCAAAGGTGATATTTCCATTTCCGATAATCTCATCATATTTCCTTCCTTCTTTATTATTAACGACGACAAACCATTTGTCATCTAACGAAGCGGTATAAGCGACGTATTTGCAGTCAGGGCTAAATGTTACACTATATTCAGCTATATTATCATAATATTTTCCTTCAACACCGTCAACAACCAAAAGCCATCTATCGTTCACTTGACATGTATAAGCTATTCTACTTCCATCTGGGCTGAAAATAGGGCTTCCTTCACCGATGACATCATACAGCTTTCCACCGACACTATCTACAACAACTTTCCATTTTCCTCGTAATTGTGCGGAATAAGCCACTCGCCTTCCGTCTGAACTAAATTTTAGGCTTGACCCATCAATAGCATCATAAGCATATTCAGGCACTCCATTTACAACTACGAACTGGCGATTAAATTCTTGTGCGATATAAGCAACTTTTTTCCCATCGGAACTAAAAATGGGATTGCTAATTATGAGGTCATATTCATTGTCAGGCTTACCACCAACGATTACAAATTGCTTATCTCCTAATTGAGCTATATAAGCTAATCTTTTGCCATCAGGACTAAATGTAGGAGTTCCAACGCCATCATATTTTTTTTGTTCTTTCCCGTTGACAACTAAAAACCATTTATCTCCACTTCTTGCAGCATAAGCTATCCTGTTTCCATAAGGACTAAAAACAGGATTACTGGCTTCGTCATAATATTTATCCTCAATACCATTAATAACGACAAATTGCTTGCCGTTTTGTTCAGCAGGATAGGCAAATGATATGCTATCAGGGCTAAAAACAGGCATTCCGATAGCATCATATCTTGTCCCCTCTACATTATCTACAACCACAAATCGCTTGTTGCCAATACCTGCGACATAGGCTATTCTCGTACTATCAGGGCTAAATGTTATGCTTTCTTCTCTAACTATGTCGTAACGTTTGCCCTCTACTCCATCAGTGACGACAAACTGTTTTCCCATTGATTCAGCAGCGTAAGCTATACGTTTGCCATTCGGGCTAAATATAGGTGTGCCGATGTTGTCATATTGCCTTCCTACAACCTTGCCGTCAAGGATCAGGAATTGTTTATATCCGATTTGAGCAACACGTTTGCTATCAGGACTCGTTTTTAATGGTTCTGATAACCACGGTGAGTAATTGGCTTTGGCAATGAGCCTTTCAGAGACGACTCTCGTCAGTATTTTCTCCTCTGCCAAAGCTATTATGCTAATATATATAAAAACAATTGATAGGCATAATTTTATGATTTTTTCTGGCAGGTTATTAAAAAATAGATAAATAAAAGTGGGTGGTCTCATAAGAAACCTATTAATAAGCGGTTTTTGGACAATAAAAGGGATTATATGTAAAAACTAATACTACTTGATTATCAAAACTGGACAAGGTGCTTGTTCAAGGACATATTGTAAAAATCTATCCTGAGATATTCCATAAGTGCCTCGTTTTGTAGATTGACCAAGTATTATGAGATCTACTTTATATTCCCTTGCTTTATTCAATACTTTATCCTGCGGTAACCCATGTTCTAACAAAACAATTATCCTTACTTTATTATCTTTGGCTATTTCATCAGCATAATATAGATAATGCCATCCGTTCTCTTCAATTTCTATCTCAACTTCGCCCGGACTTTTACCAGATGCACGCGCTATCTGTCTCACAACTGTGGTATCAACCACGCTTAATGCTATGATCTGGGAGTTATGAATTTTTGCAAGCTGAACAGCAAACTCCGAAGCAGTTTTGGACTCATCAGAACCTGATATGGGCAATAATATTCTTTCAAACATATAAATCTTCCATTCATTAGATTAATGAGAAGACGATTGCTCTAAAGCTCTCTTTTTAGCAAGGAAAGATTTAACCTTTTTCTTCCTTATAAATTCTTCACGATCGCCTTCTTCAAGGACTTCATCAATAGCTTTTACCGTTTGTTTATATTCAGGAATAAAGATATTTTCCAAAGCATTTACACGTCTTTGAGTTTTCTTTATCTCGTTTGCAAGTCTCCAGACGGAAATCTCAACTTCACTCCAAGCGCAGATAACCTCTATAAGCTCTTCAAAACGCTTTCGTGCTTCGTCAAGGGCAGGATTTGTTCCTACCATACTTGCCTGAAGCCCAAAAAATGACTCCTTTACCTCTTTTAGATTGACTACTGGAACACCCATAACGCTTCTATGTATAATATCAACGGTTCTCTCACCAAGAACAGATAAAGCTGACCACTCAACAGCTTCTTGTCCCATAGATAATATAGCAGATTCCAATGCTGAAAATGCCAATGCAGATTTTTTAGCCATCTCTTCTTCAAGGTCGCGTAATCTGTGGATTATCTGCATAAGTTCTATAAACAAAACTTCTCTTTTTTGCTCTAAAAGGTCATGTCCATCTTGGGCTAATGTAAGGGCGTATTTAGTTTTCAGAAGATTGCTTCTAGTTGGAGCTATTTTAAGTTTTGGCATCTATTAACCTCTTTATCTAGTATGTGCAACGACATTTTCCACATAATATTGTTCAATCTGTTCTTCGGAAACACGTTGAAGTTCTGTCTTTGGAAGTATAGAAGCCACTTCCCAAGCAATATTCAGTGTTTCTTCAACTGATCTGTTCTCGTCTGCACCTTGTCCGATGAACCTTCTTTCAAAAGCTTCGCCATATTCCAAATATTGTTTATCTATCTCTGAAAGTTCCTCTTCACCGATAACTGATGCTAACGATCTAACAGATTGGACATTTGAATAAGCAGCGTAAAGCTGACTTTGTATATTTGGGTGATCTGCACGTGTTCTTCCTTTTCCGATACCATCTTTCATCAATCTTGACAGCGATCTTGGGACGTTGAATGGCGGATATATTCCCTTCATGTGTAATTCTCTGCTTAAAACTAATTGACCTTCTGTTATGTATCCTGTGAGGTCAGGTATCGGGTGGTTTATATCATCGTTAGGCATTGTAAGGATAGGAAGTTGAGTGATAGTCCCTTTAACGCCTCGTATACGTCCTGTTCTTTCATATATTGATGCGAGGTCGCTATACATATAGCCCGGATAACCTTTTCTACTTGGGACTTCCTCTCTTGCAGCAGATATTTCACGTAAGGCTTCTGCGTAGTTAGTAATATCTGTCAAGATAACCAAGACATGGATATTTTCATAGAAAGCAAGATATTCAGCTATTGTTAAGGCACAACGAGGGGTTATCAATCTTTCAATAGAAGGGTCGTCAGCAAGATTAAGAAACATAACAACGTTATTCAATGCACCAGTTTCTTCAAAACTTCGTCTAAAGAATTCAGCATCATCATGTTTAATGCCCATCGCTGCGAAGACAATAACGAATTCTTCTTTTTCTGCACCTTCACCGCCGGGTCTTGCCTGCCTGACTATTTGGCGAGCGAGCATGTTATGAGGCATACCGCTACCAGAGAATATAGGCAGTTTTTGTCCTCTGACCAATGTATTAAGACCATCAATTGCTGATATGCCTGTTTGTATGAAGTCATGCGGATATTCTCTTGCTGTTGGGTTAATAGGAGAGCCATTGATGTTCATACGAACAGTAGAAAAAGGCTTTGGTCCACCGTCTATTGGTTCTCCCAATCCATTAAATATACGACCTATCATATCCTTTGAGACTTCAAGTTCCAGAGGTCGTCCTACAAATCGGACTCTAGTTGAAGCAATAGATAAACCTCGCGTTCCGCTGAAAACCTGTATTGCGGCAAGATCCTCTCTAACTTCCAAGACTCTACCGATTCTTATATCTCCACGTGGATCAATGACTTCTACCATCTCGTCATATCCAACGTTGCTGACGCCTCTGACGATTATAATAGGTCCTGAAACCTCAGATAAGCCTAAGTATTCCTTACTTTGCATTATTTATACCTCTCTTCCAGCTCATCCATTTGTTCATTTATTGTCGCCAGTAAGTCATCAAATTCTTCAATTCTGTCATTTGGTATCCTTGACTTCATTCTAAGAATATCCTGAACAACGCTTAAACCTGTTATTGTAAATATCGGTGCTCCTTTTTCTATTATGGCTTTGGCGCGATCGTAGAAATGGAGTATTGCTTGAGCCATTCTAATCTGTTTCATTGTAACACAATAAGCATCATCTTCCGAAAGGGCATTTTGCTGTAAAAATGCGATTTTTATAATTCTCGCGATCTCAAGTATAAGGCGTTCTGAATCTGGTAGGGCATCGGGACCGACTAATTTTACAACCTGTTGAAGTCTTTGTTCAATTTGCAAGATTTCGGTAAACCTTGTTCGCAATTCCGTCCATTGAATCCCAAAGTTTTCTACCCACCAAGGCGCCAAATCCTCAATATATTCACTGTAACTATCTATCCAGTTAATTGCGGGAAAATGCCTTGCACCTGCGAGTTCAGGATCAAGTCCCCAAAAACATCTGATAAACCTTCTGGTATGTTGAGTTACAGGCTCAGAAAAATCACCACCGGGAGGTGACACAGCACCTATAATGCTAACAGAAGTCAATTTACCATCTCCAGCATCAAACAAACCTGCTCTTTCATAGAATTCAGCTAAACGTGAAGCTAAATAAGCGGGGAAGCCTTCTTCTGCGGGCATTTCCTCAAGCCTACCAGAGATCTCTCTTAATGCCTCTGCCCATCTTGATGTTGAATCAGCCATTATAGCGACATGATAGCCCATATCCCTGAAATACTCGCCCATTGTTATACCAGTATATATGCTAGATTCACGGGCAGTAACGGGCATATTTGAGGTATTGGCAATAAGGACAGTTCGTTCCATAAGCGGTCTGCCAGATTTCGGGTCAACAAGCTCAGGAAATTCCTCAAGGACCTGTGTCATCTCATTTCCACGCTCTCCACAGCCTATATAGACAATTATATCTGCATCGCACCACTTAGCAAATGAATGCTGAAGGACTGTTTTCCCTGTTCCAAATCCTCCGGGGATCGCAGCAACTCCGCCTTTAGCTATGGGGAATAAAAAGTCCAAAGTCCGTTGTCCTGTCACAAGTGGAATTGACGGATTTAATCTATTAAGCAATGACCTTTTCTGTCTGACAGGCCAACGATGGAACATTTGAAGCTCTCTTTCGCCAGTGGCGGTCTTTACCTTAGCTATGATCTCCTCAACAGTGTAATCACCTTCGCCGATAATGAATACGATCTCTCCCTCAACATCTGGCGGGACAATAATACGATGTTCAATCAAGACTGTCTCTTGAACTGTGCCAAGCACAGAGTTAGCCTTAACTTTGTCGCCAACTTTAACCTTCGGCACAAAATGCCATTTTTTCTCCCTGTCCAACGCAGGAACTCTTACCCCACGAGTGATGAAATTGCCTACTTTGTCTTGAATATCCCTGAGAGGACGTTGAATACCATCATAAGTATTTGCAATTAAACCAGGTCCTAATTCCGCTGCCAAAGGCAATCCTGTGCCATAGACCTTTATTCCAGGACGCAATCCGCTTGTATCTTCATAAACTTGAATTATCGCTGTATCGCCGTCCAGACCTATTGTCTCACCGATCAAACGTTCTTCTCCAACCTCAACCATATCGCCCATGAAAATCCCAGTTACTTGATTAGCTTCTATAACTGGTCCGTTTATTCTATATACAATTCCTTCACGTTCTGCCATTGATGACTACTCCAATAAGATTTATGGGTCTATGATGACCTAATTGTTAAATAGCATACAAAACAACATAGATGCTATATATAAAATGAATTTTTATTTTGTCATTTATTTTTCTAAAAGTTTCTTAAATTCTGCCTCGGTCAATTTTGCTTGCCGTAACATCTCATAAAACAGGGGTTTAGGAATATCTTTATTATATTGATGACTTACTTGGACAATAGCTACTTGACGTTTGTTTTCTTCTAAAAGCCATGTTTCATGTTTAGATGAGCGTATGAGTTTAAAACCTTTTCTCTCTAAAACTAATCGG
>DTPJ01000188.1 GCA_011334435.1 Candidatus Poribacteria bacterium
AATGCGATGAAGGTTGTTATTTTCTTTGTTTCAGTTTTAATGTTTCTTTACCTGTATTCGTTAGCTTATGGAGAGATTGATAAAACTATGGTTTTGGCACTCTCTCTTGATGATGTCTCTGGGAACATAACTAGGGACTCGTCTTTATATGGACTTGATGCCAAAGTTAGCGGACCTAAATTGGTTGATGGCAAATTTGGAAAGGCTTTGGAATTCAATGGTGAAAAAGATTTCGTTCAAGTCCCAGACGATAAGAATTTGTTATTACTTAACGGTGGGACATTAATGGTTTGAGCTTACATTAAAACCACATCTGGACATGCAAGTTGGCCCAGAATAATGATCAAGTCAAATACTAATGGCGGAACAAATGGCTATGATTTTCTGTTTGATCGGGCAAATGGTTATGCTGTGAGATTTTGTGTCGGTGGTGCGTGCAATTCTTATACCCCAGTTCCTACTGATTCTTGGCATCATATCGCCGTTACCTTTGATGGAAAAGAGATAAACGTATATGTAGATGGAGCTAAAACTGGAAATCTAACACAGCCTGGTCCCGCTATTGATACTTCTGGGTCTCCGTTAAATATCGGTAATGGCATCGCACAAGATAGACCTTTCCAAGGCATATATGACGAGATCAGAATTTTTAATAGAGCGTTAAAACAAGACGAGATCAAATATCAAATGTCAAGAGGAACTCGTGATATAGTCTCAGTTGAGCCTAAATATAAACTTGTTAGCACTTGGTCTGCTATCAAAAATGAATACTAAATTTTTATGGAGAAAAGCTATGTGGACTTCGCCTCTGATATTCTTTATCATCTTGCTTTTATTGTCGTCATTTTGTGTAGCAGATGCTAATAAAGGACAATTTCCAAACCGCTTTGTCTATATTCAGACTAACCTATTAGTTGATCAAAACATTGATAGGGTTTTATCTATAATCGCACAAGCTAAGCATGATGGCTATAATGGCATAGTGATCGCCGATAGCAAGTTTATGCGATGGGATAATCTGCCGTCTAAGTATGTGGATAACGCAAAAAAAGTCCGATCAGCATGCAAGGAAATGAACATTAGTTTTATCCCATGCGTGTTCCCTATTGGTTATTCCGATGACTTGCTATCAAGAGATGTCAATCTTGCAGAAGGGCTTCCTGTTATAAACGCACCATTTATTGTAAAAGATGGAAAGATTTATCCAGACGACGCCATAAACATAGCTAATCCAAGTTTTGAGGAATACTCAGACAATATGCCGAAAGGTTGGAGCTTTCTTGATCAACCTGGGAAGATCGGATTTATAGACAGTGAAATTAAATATGATGGCAAAGTCTCTCTTCGTATGCAGGACATCGGTATTAATGACCTAATTCATGGACACGGACGCATCCATCAAAGATTAAAAGTCAGACCCTTTACATATTATCACGTCTCCGTAATGGTGAAGACAGAAAATTTTGAATCTGTGAACGATACACGCATAGCTGTCCTTGCCCCAAACGGACCCAGCTTAAATCACCTTAATTTACGCATTGATAAAACACAGGATTGGAAGCGCGTTGACATCACTTTTAATAGCCTAATGTTTTCAGAAGTGAACTTTTATCTCGGCGTTTGGGGAGGGAAGGGCGGAAAAATATGGTGGGATGACCTGCGGATTGAACCTGCGGGAATTGTCAATATAATTCGTAGAGAAGGGACTCCATTAGTGATAACAAACGAAGATGGGAAAACGGTTTATGAAGAGGGAAAAGATTTTGATGGCGCAGTTGACCCAAAACTCGGTATGGTGCCTTGGGCTGGCGGATACGAAGTTTGGCACGATCAGCCTATTATGACCGTCCCTTCTGGTAGTAGGATAAAAGATGGACAAAAGCTATTAGTAAGCTATTATCATCCAGCACTTATTTATGATAACGTCGTTATGTGTTGTATGAGTGAGCCGAAAGTATATGATATATTGAAATGGCAGGCGAAACAGGTCTATGAAAATCTCAATCCTGACGGATATTTTATGTCACATGACGAGATAAGGTGTCAAGGATGGGATCTGTCATGCACAAGGAGAAATTTAACTCCCGGACAAATACTGGCTGATAATGTAAAGAGATGTGTTGACATTATAAAAGAGATTGACCCGAATAAGCCGATCTATGTCTGGTCAGATATGTTTGATCCGTTCCATAATGCAGGCAAAAACGGTTGGTATTATCTCGTCAAAGGCGAAAACCCTTGGTATGGCTCTTGGGAAGGGCTTGATAAAACCGTCATAATCGCCAATTGGAACAGTGACAAGAATAAAAGGATTGATTCTATGAAGCATTTTTCCAATAGAGGTCATAAACAGATTCTTGCTGGATATTATGACTCCAATCCATCAAATATTGTTTCATGGCTTAAAGACGCAAATTCAATAGATGGAATAATCGGCGTTATGTATACAACATGGCGAAGCAATTATAGAGACTTAGGCGAATTCGCTAAGTATGGGTTTCAAAGTCACTAAAAATGCGTATAATATCAGGCGAGTATAAGGGTCGCAAAATAGACAATATTAAAGGTGCAAATATAAGATATACTGCTGATCGTGTTAAAGAATCGCTTTTCAGTATATTATCAGGGATTATATCAGGATCAAGGTTTCTTGATCTCTATGCTGGAAGTGGAAACGTCGGCATTGAGGCGCTTAGCAGAGGTGCTAATTCTGTCACTTATGTTGATATTGATCCTGCCTGTATTGCTGGCATATCGGCAAATCTCAAACGATTGGGAATTGAACCAAGTCTTCCAAAGATAAGGCTTATGAGGATGAATGCCTTATTGGCGATAGAGTATTTCTTTAGGCACGAGATAATATTTGATATAGTCTTCATTGATCCGCCTTATCGTGCTGGGCTTGTGGAAAAAACGCTTATAAAAATATCTTCTCATAATATACTTGCAGAAGACAGCAGTATAATAGTTGAACATGATAAAAACGAGGAGGTCCCTTCCGTTATAGATCAACTAAACTTAATTCGTCAGGAAAAATACGGGACGACCATTTTATCATTTTATAGGCTTGCTTGAATTATGTTTGTGTTTACAATTAATAAACTCTGAAAAAATACTTATTATAATGACAAATTGTTTATGGGAGAAAAAACGATGTTAAATGTAGGAATTGTAGGTGCCTCAGGTTATACTGGCAGTGAATTAGTTAGATTGCTTGTCACTCATCCAGAAGACGTCAAGATAACTTGCATTACTTCTGAAAGCTATGCGGGTCAGCCAATAAGCAAATTGCATCCAAATCTCAGAGGATTGCTTGATCTGAATTTTGAAAACCTTAATCCAGAAAAGGTCGCTGAAAAATCTGATATTGTATTTCTCGCACTTCCGCATAAAACTTCTATGGCTTATGTGCCGAAATTCTTTGGTTTAGGGGTAAAAATTATTGATTTTAGTGCAGACTATCGCCTAAAAGACGTCAAATTATATGAGAAGTGGTATCAGGAACATACTAACCCAGAGCTTATAAGTCATGCGGTCTATGGTTTGCCAGAAATACATCGTGAGGAAATAAAATTGACATCGCTTGTCGCTGTTCCGGGCTGTTATCCTACTGGTGCAATACTCGCTATATTGCCAGCTTTGAAGTCGGATGTAGCAGATTCGGAAGGTATTATCATAGATTCAAAAAGCGGAATATCAGGTGCAGGGAAATCGCCTACGGAAGTGACACATTTTCCAAACAGATATGATAATTTTGTCGCTTACAACGTTGGTTCTCATCGTCATATACCAGAGATAGAGCAAGAGCTTGGAAATGTTATTGGAAAAAAATTAACCGTCTGCTTTGTCCCACATTTAGTGCCGATGTGCAGAGGAATTTTAACAACCGCATATCTGAAATTAAAGAAAAATATATCAACAAAAGAACTATTATCCATATACGCTGAACAATACAAAAATGAGCCATTCGTCGTCGTCCTAGATGAAGGGGAATTGCCTCAAACGCAATCTGTTAGGGGAAGTAACTTCTGTCATATTGGCGTGAAGGTTGTTGAGAGGAATAATCTCGCTATTGTGATGTCTGCGATAGATAATTTGACAAAGGGCGCATCAAGCCAAGCTATGCAATGTATGAATATTATCGCTGGGTTTGACGAAACTGCGGGATTGCTTACTCCGGGATTGATGCCATAATGTTAGCAAAAGAAATTGGGGAATTCAACCTCATCAAAAGGATGTCAGATATACTCGGCAATTCATCTCGCCAGATCATAAAAGGCATAGGCGATGATTGTGCAGTAATTAATCCTCCATCAGAACTGCTTCAACTCGTCACAACAGATATGTTAGTTGAGGGCGTCCATTTTGAGCTTTCCACAGCTACACCATATCAGATCGGATGGAAAAGTTTAGCGGTAAATATCAGCGATATAGCATCAATGGGTGGAGAACCTACTTATGCTTTTGTCTCAATTGGGTTTCCTCGCAATGTGACCGTTGAGTTCGTAGATGAAATCTATCTTGGGATGCGAGATGTCGCAAGAGAATATGGCGTTGATATAATCGGGGGAGACACTGTTTCATCTCCACAAGTGATAATAAATATAGCTTTGCTTGGCGAAGTAGAAAAAGATTGTTATATCCTTAGGTCAGGGGCAAAACAAGGCGATCTTATCTGCGTTACAGGCGACGTCGGCGGGTCTTCTGCGGGATTGGAAATATTGCAAAAAAAACTCAATATCAACGGCACGGAGAAACATCTTTTGCCAAGACCAAGACTTAAAGAGGGTAGATTGCTTGCAAAAAGCGGTTATGTAAATGCTATGATTGATATAAGCGACGGAGTATCAAGCGAAATTCACCATATCTGCGAACAAAGCGGGACAGGTGCAAAAATTTATATGAAAGATATTCCATTATCTGCTTATGTCCAATCTGTGGCAAACATTGTCAACAAAAACCCTTATGATTTCGCATTATTTGGCGGTGAGGATTACGAGCTTTTGTTCACTTGTCAGTATGATAAATTTCAATACCTACAAGAGTTAGTTTATAATAATTGCCATACACCTATAACCTGTATTGGTCAGATATTAGATAAGTCAGAATTGATAACAATTGATGACTTGGATCATAGGTCAATCCCTTTATTGGCAAAGGGTTATAACCATTTTGTTTGACGAGCAATTTTCAGTTGATCAATGGAAAATTCAATTAAAAAACTTATATTGAACTTTATACTTTTAGCTATAATTTCGTCAATTTTAATCGGATGTGGATTTAAATCTGATGAATCGTTGAAGGCATATAACGAATTTGCCATAAAATCTGCTAAAAAAGGACTATGGAACGAAGCTATAATGCGATGGGAACGTCTAATTTCGGCTGATCCTAATAATGCAAAATACCATAATAACCTCGCTGTTGCTTATGAAGCGAAAGGTCAATTGGATTTGGCGTTAATAGAATATGAAAAGGCGATTAAACTTGATCCAGAGAATAAGGTCTATCGTTATAACTATTTGAAGTGCAAAATAGATCACGATAAACATCAGAAAAAAGCAAAACCTAATAAATTAGAAGAAAATAAAGAACCCAAAATATGACAACCCTTATATTAAAATTTAGGTTTTATATTATTGCATTATTAGTTACATTGCTATTTCTTGGATGCTATTCAACTGAGAATGTGAATATAACAGTGCGAGTTGATTCTAAGGTGGATATGAGGAAATATCGCACAATAGCAGTTATGGACTTTGTTGATAAGAGTTCAAAATCAGCTAATGATAATGGCAAACTTATAGCGCGCATGATACGAAAGCAATTGAAAAAAAGCAAAGATTTTCAAATCCTTGAAGAGAGAAATATGACAATTGAAAGCGAAGTCCATGAAAACGAGCTTGATGATCTAAATGTTTTAGTGTCGTTAGGCAATCAGCTTGGCGTTGATGCACTTATTGTCGGTAGTTTTGAAGCATACCAGAGATACCAGTCAATTCCTTATATAGTTGATAGATATTCCACATCAACAGGGAAATATGTTCCAGAAGGTAGAACTTATTATCAGAAGACTTATGTATTCTCTTTTCATGCACAACTGATTGACGTAGCAGACGGGAAAATTGTCTATGAATATTCACCGAGACCAGAAGAAAGACCCGAATATAGAAGCGGTTTTGGGCTTCCATTTACAGACGGCTCTAACGATCCCGCTAATGTGCGTGCTATGGCAGTAAGACCCGTAACAAACTTTGTCCTTAGTCTAATGCCTCATTATGAGACAGAACGGAGGATACTTGTTAAGTAAGTAATCAGTGATTAGTAAAATTTGTTATGAAAGGATAAGCAAAAGACGTGAAAAAAGAAAAAGTTATAAGAGCAAGGGCACCGGTCCGAATAGATTTTGGCGGAGGCTGGACTGATGTTGATATTTTCACAACGGAATCAAAGGGGTTTGTCGTTAATTCTGCAATCAACATATATTCCTATGTGACTGTCAAAAAATTATCATCAAAAGAAGTGCCTGCACGTCCAGCGTTAAAGAATAAATCTGTCCGAATCTATTCAGCAGATTTTGATATTTATGTTGAGGCTGAGGAAGTTAAAAGGTTAGAATATAACGGAAACGTTGATTTAGCGAAGGCAGCGATCCATCAAATAGGTATCCAAGGCGGTATAGATATTATAACAAGGTCAAACGCACCCGCAGGGTCAGGGTTAGGAACTTCTGCTTCTATGGGAGTGGCACTTATAGGGGCGTTAAGTGCATTTAAGGGGAAAACTTATCTCCCTTATGAATTAGCTGAGCAGGCAAGCCTTATTGAAAGGGAAAAGCTTAAAATTCTCGGAGGAAAGCAAGATCATTACGCATCCGCATTAGGAGGAATTAATTTTATGGAGTTTATGGGCGAGGAAGTGAAAGTCTCAAAACTTCAATTGTCCAAATCCATAATTTGTGAATTAGAGAAAAGTCTTGTCCTTTGCTATACTGGAAAATCAAGGCTAAGCGGAGACATTCATCAAAAGGTGCGTTCAGCTTTTGAAAACGGCGAAACTAAGACGACACAAGCTATAAAAAACCTCAAAGAGATAGCAGTTGAGATGAAAAATGCCCTATTAGGTGAGGATTTAGAAACTTTTGGCAAGTTGCTCAACGACAATTGGCAAAATCAAAAGGCATTGCATCCGTCAGTCACTAATCCACAAATTGATGAAATCATAGAGATTGCAAAGTCAAACGGTGCGATCGGTGGAAAAGCTTGTGGTGCAGGAGGAGGAGGTTGCCTATTGTTCTATGTTCAGCCCGATCAGGAACATATCGTCAGACGGAAGCTTGAAGAAAACAAGATCAGAGTGATAGATTTCAACTTTGACTTTGATGGTATTCAAATATGGCATACTTTGGAAGCCTCAATCTCTTAAAGAAAGGAATGATTATGTTAATAGCCAGTATTTTCGCATTAGAAGGCTTTGTTATATTAAATTGCTCTACATTGGGATCATTCAATCCGCCAGAGATAAAACTTCCTGATCCACAACCTTGGCCATCTGTCGCTTGCTCTGAGATTGAATTAGAAAGGCTTCATAATGCCTATAAAAGCAATGGCATAGAACACGAGATCATCGCAAAACGTATCCAACAGGCAGACCAAGCACTCAAAAATGATTTGGAATTTCCACCAGAAGGCGGACAGCATAATCAATGGTATCAATGCGATAAATGCCAAATAGCCCTTAAAACTGTTGACGACACACATCATATTTGCCCGAAGTGTAATACTGTATATAGTGGCTATCCTTATGACAATGTGATTTACAGTCGCAAACATAGCAGACTGACCAATGATATGTATGCGTGTGCTTGGGCGTATGCAATTACTAACGAGACTAAATATGCCCAAAGGGTTCGTGATACATTAGTAGGATATGCTGAAAGATATATGTCATATCCTTATCATAGTGCAAATATGGGCAAAAAAACCGATAAACCAAGTGCTTCTGGGGGACATGTATTTGAGCAAACGCTTAATGAGGCAAGTTGGATGCATCAGGTCTGCACTGCTTATGATTTAGTCAGAAAGTCCGATGTTTTTTCTGAATCCGATCATCGCGCTATCAGTGATGATCTGCTTATGAAAGTCTATGAAAATATAGCAAAGCATAAAGCAGGTAAAAGCAACTGGCAAACCTACCACAATTCGGCATTTATGTATATAGGCGGAGTGCTTAACAAGGTTGAATTGATCCGTCAAGCGTTAGAAGATAAAGAAAATGGTTTTTATTTCCAGATGAACGTCTCGGTTCTTCCCGGTGGAATGTGGTATGAAAATTCATGGGGCTATCATTTCTATACACTTGGAGCAGTCCAGCAAATAATAGAGACAGCAAGACGATTAGGTATTGATCTCTATTCTATCCCTCAGGTGAAGGAAATGTATATGGTCGCTATGGATTATCAAATGGCAGATGGAACGCTTCCTCGCTTTGGTGATTCAACGACAATGCGTATACCGGGCTGGGCTTATGAGTCCGCATATCATAAGTGGAAAGACCCTTTATTTTTGTCTGTTTTGCCTCAATCTCCGACGTGGGATTCTATATTATATGGACGAAAGGAGTTTAAAAAGGACTCTGCGAAAGAGATTGAATTTAAAAGCATGCTAAAAGAAGGGGCGGGCTATGCTATCCTACAATCTAACGGAGAGAAAGGACGATCAAGTGCGGTTTTAGTATTTAGTCCATTTGGCGGATTTCATGGTCACTTTGATAAGCTTTCGTTTGTCTATTATGCTATGAATAAAGAACTCGGCTATGACCCAGGTCGTGCAGTTAGTCAGGCATATCGTCTTCCGATACACAGGGATTGGTATAGGGCAACGATAAGTCATAATACTGTTCTTGTGGATAGGAAATCACAGGGCGAATCTGACGGGACGAACGAATTTTTCTTTACAAATTCAGAAATATCTTACGCATCTGCTTATACTGACAAAGCATATCCGGGCATATTGCATCGCCGATTATTGATACTTAGACCGTCATTTCTCGTAGTTGCAGATGTGTTAAAGGCTAATGACGATAAAGATCATATTTTTGATTGGATGTATCATAATCTTGGAGAGGAAATCTCATCATCAGCGGTCAAAAAATCTGACAAAGCTATTGAGGGACAAGGATTTGAATATATCAGCGATCAAAAAACGGGAATAAGCAATGATCTCATCAGGGCAACTATAATGACGGGCAAAGATCGTGTAGAAGTGATAGTCAATGCAGAAGAGAATTCAGCGATTCTCACTGGCTTTGGTGCAGGAGAGTCAATTTTGCATAAAGTGCCATTGATCTTTGTCACAAGAAATGGCAAAGAAGCAAGATTTTCAGCAGTTATTGAGCCTGTAATAGTCGACAATGATAGTCAAATTGAGAATATATCATTTGTAGATAATGAAACTGATGGATACCTTATAACTGTTCAATTGAAAGATGGCTCAGAAGAGATATATGCCTATGATCCAGAGAAAAGATCAAGGTTGGTTAAAGGTATAAAGACAAACTCTGGATTGCTCTGTCTAAGGCGAGAAAGATCGGGAGATTATGCTATCTTATCGGATTAGGCTTATGTTATGTCCAAAATGCGTAAGTTGGTATGCCTAAGAATATGCCGATCAATGTCCAAAATCCGCCAATTATAAATTCACCAAGCAATAATCCCATAAATAGAAAGTTAAGGCGTCGCAAAACTTTTAATCCACCATATCTGAGCGTTGCTAACTTAATCGCCCAACTGATGAATAACGGTAACCATATAAGGTTCATTGACCAGCTTGGCGCAAGTGCATAACCTAATGGGTGAAAAGGAAACCAGATAAACTTGGAGCGGATAACCATTAATATCAAAGTGAATATAGCACCAATGGATAAAAATCCAAGACTTGATAAGTCAGGGGCGGTTGGATAAAAAAACCAACGTTGAAGGCGAGAAAGTCCTTCCCAACCAAATCCACCACCAAAACTTGTCTTATAATAT
>DTPJ01000834.1 GCA_011334435.1 Candidatus Poribacteria bacterium
ATAAAAACCAATAAGAATGTGATCATAGTTGTTTTTTTCATTTTTAAAACCCTCCCTTTAAGATTAAAAAACCATTAACATTAACGACACTTTACATCTCCCCAAGTTGTTGTTAATTTGCCAGCAGAATTAACACTTTTACCTCCAGTTAGCACAATTTTAAGACCATTAGTAGCAATATCTTTAATATCGTTTGCTTCTAGGGCGACATTAAGAATGGCAACCTCGTCAATTATACCTTTGAAGTTGCTACCTCCACCCCAATGACCGATTGTCACCGGATTAACGTTAGGAACTGCCTTTCCTGCCCTTGCAACTTGTGCCTTTTTCTCTCCATTGACATAAGTTGTGAGAAATGTTGTTTTGCTATCATAGGTCGCTGCGAAGTGAATCCATGTTTTTATATCTGGAACACCCGCACTGCAACGAGGCTCCCATCCACCGATAGAAACAAATGCGGACATATTTTTGCCCTCTGAGGGCGGATCAATACGCAGTAGATACTGTGCATCTTTGGCGATAAGCTGATGCCAATCGTCAAGGGCAGTTGCATAAAAATAAGCCATCATAGTGAACTTATCACCTAAATTTAGTGCATCAGTAGATTGGATTTTGACCTCGCCCATATCCTCAAACAATAATGCTTTTCCGAAAATCCCGTCAGTCCATTTTGTCGCAGGGGAAACTACTCCATCATTTTTGTTGGCAGTTAAATCCGCTGCGAGATTACCCTTGCCTTCGTCAAATAACCATACACCAACGAAATTTTCAGGTTTCACTGCCGAAGATGCCATAATTGCAGGGACAAGAATAAATAGCATTGTTAATAATACTATCCTCATCATAACTCCCTCCTTACAAAAAATTAGCAAATTTTTAGCTTCACAATTGCATTATAATCATTATAATATATCAATATACCGCTGTCAATAATTTTTCAATATTTAAGACAAATACCTATTGGTTTTCAAAATATTGACAACTCCAATCATTTCTGATATTATTGTTTTAACTGGATACCAATTAAAATTATTGATTGAAAAGGAGGTTATAACAAAATTGAATGTCATACAAAAACAAACTTTATTAAAACCAAAAATAACAAGCTATGAGATAGAAGATGTGCCTGAGCCAAATCTTCTAAGAGATATGTTTCCATACACGGAAGTTCCGAAAATATATTTTGATTATAACATTGTTCAAATGCAACCTGCCAGTGATCTGTATATTACAGATACTACATTCAGAGATGGTCAACAGGCACGTCCTCCTTATACACCAGACCAAATTCTATGTCTTTTTGATTTTTTGCATAAACTCGGTGGAGCAAATGGGGTTATAAGGCAATCTGAGTTTTTTCTTTATAGCGAACCAGACAGAGAAGCAGTTGAAAGATGCCTTGACAGAGAATATCAATACCCAGAAATAACAGGCTGGATAAGAGCTAATAAAAAAGACCTTGAACTTGTCAAATCTATGGGATTAAAAGAAACTGGAATATTAATGTCCATATCAGATTATCATATATTCTTAAAGTTAGAAAAGACAAGAAAAGAAGCAGTAGAAGATTATTTGGACGTGGTAAAAACAGTTATAGAAGCAGGGATCACCCCAAGATGCCATTTAGAAGATATAACAAGGGCAGATTTTCGCGGATTAGTCATTCCTTTTGTCCAAAAACTGATGAGAATAAGCGAAGAAAGTAAAAAACCGATTAAAATTAGAGCTTGTGATACAATGGGTTATGGGGTAAGCTATCCAGAAGCATCTTTACCAAGAAGTGTCCCTAAAATAATTCATATGCTTATACATGAATGTGGAGTCCCATCATCTCAGCTTGAATGGCATGGACATAACGATTTCCATAAGGTTCTTGTCAACGCAGTTACCGCTTGGCTATACGGCTGTTCAGGTGCTAATGGAACTTTGTTAGGGCTTGGTGAGAGAACGGGCAATCCGCCAATTGAAGCATTAATAATAGATTATATTAGCTTAACTGGAAATAACAATGGTATAGATACAACGGTTATTACTGAAATAGCAGAATACTTTGAGAAAGAGCTGAAATATCGTATTCCAGCTAACTACCCATTTATTGGTGAAGAGTTCAACGCAACAAGGGCTGGCATTCATGCAGACGGAATTATGAAAAACCCCGAGGTATATAGCATATTTGACACAGAGAAATTGTTAAATCGTCCAATTGATGTAATCATCGGACATAAATCAGGATTGGCAAGTATAGCATACTGGGTCAACAGAAGATTAGGGCTTGAGGGCGATTCTGCTATTGATAAACGTCACCCCGGAATTGTCAGGATAAATGAATGGGTAGAGGCACAATACGAGAAGGGCAGAATAACAAGCATATCGTCAGAAGAGCTTTTATTGCAAGCTAAAAAATTCCTCCCCGATTACTTTGAGTCTAACCTTGATAAACTGAAGATAAAGGCTCGTGAGATGGCTATCCATCTTGTTGAAGATGCGGTAGAAATGGAACAAATCAAATCAATGGACCCGAAACTACAAGAGCCTATATTGCAGAAAATTCTCAATGAAAATCCGTTTATACAATGGATTTATATAACTAATCTTGATGGCAAAATGATGACCAAGATCATAGTCCATCCAGAAGACAAAGGAAAATATCTTGGTATAAAACCTGACGATGATTTTTCTGATCGCCCGTGGTTTATTGGTCCATTGAAAGATGGCAAAGCTCATGTGACAGATTTTTACATATCAAGATATACTTCCGCTTTATGTATAACGGTATCCGCCCCTATTAGGGATAAATCAGAAGAAATTATCGGTATAATGGGTGTGGACATCAGGTTTGAGGAATTAGCTAAATTAGAGGAGGAGTAAATAGTTAAAAGATATGGGAAAGACAATTGCTGAAAAAATAATCGGAGAACATGCAGATAAAGATGTATCCGCTGGCGATCTTGCAATCGCAAAGGTTGATCTTTGTCTGCTTCAAGATGGGACAGGACCATTAGCGGTGAGAGAATTACAGAAATTGGGTTTTGAAAAGATAAAAAATCCCAAAGGGACGGTTTTCTTTATAGATCACTCATCGCCAAGTCCAAGAGCGGAGCTTTCTAATGATCATGTCCTCTTACGTTCTTTTGCCCGTAAAGTAGGGGCAATATTATCGGATGTCGGTTGTGGTATATGTCATCAAGTTATGGCAGAAGACTATGTTTCCCCTGGCGATATACTTATTGGTTCAGATTCTCATACATGCACAGCTGGTGCATTAGGTGCTTTTGCCACAGGTATGGGATCAACTGATGTTGCAATAGCTATGGCTCTTGGCAAGACTTGGCTTCGTGTGCCTGATAGCTTCAAAATTCACATCACAGGCAAGATGCCAAAAGGCGTGTATCCAAAAGACCTTATTTTGTATATAATAGGAATGATCGGTGCTGATGGTGCAGATTATAGATCAATAGAGTTCTGCGGGGACACAATAGAGAATATGGATATGTCAGGCAGGCTTACGCTTTGTAATATGGCTATTGAAGCTGGGGCAAAGGCTGGAATAGTGGCTTCTGATGAAGTAACATTTGAATATTTGAAGCAATACGGACGTGCAGATAAGTTCCGCAAGATTTACCCTGATCCTGACGCTGTCTATGAAAGAGTAATTGAGATTGACGCGACTAAATTAACTCCTGTTGTGGCATTTCCTCATACTGTTGATAATGTTAAGCCGATAGAAGAGGCAAAAGGCATAAAAATTCATCAGGTATTTCTTGGGTCATGCACAAATTGCCGAATTGAAGATTTACGTATAGCGGCGAAAATCTTGAAGGGAAAGAAAGTTCATCAAGATGTAAGGCTTCTTGTTACACCAGCATCTAAGAAAGTCTATTTACAGGCAAGCAAAGAGGGACTTCTTGATATACTTGTAGAGGCTGGTGCCGCAATAAGTTCTCCCGGTTGTGCGGTTTGCTGTGGCATACATGAGGGCATACTTGCAGACGAGGAAGTTTGTCTCGCAACGTCAAATAGGAATTTCTTAGGCAGAATGGGCAATCCAAAGTCATTCGTATATCTTTCTTCTCCTGCAACCGCAGCAGTTAGCGCCCTAACTGGCGAGATAACAGACCCCAGAGAATACGAATAAATTCATAATCACAACATGCGCCTGGAATGGAAATACACACTGCTTATAAACGTCTTCATCCTTTTGACCATGAGTGCTTATTTTTGGTTCAACGATAGGATGTTAGAAAAAGAGCTTGCTAATGCAGTGATCAGAGACCATTCCAGAGGCGCATCTATGCGAGATATAGCTAGTGACATTCAAAGGCGTATAGCGGGAAAAGAAGACGCTACTGAATTGACTAGAATAATAAGAAATCTCAGTTTACATAAGATGGGCTGGGATATTGTTGATATAATTGTAACTGATTCTAATGGTGTTATAATATCAACCCTCACTGGATATGACATCTATGATCAGCTTAGCGATGAGGAGATAAAACGTATAGCTTCTGGGCAGATGCGAATTAGGTACCCTCCCAAAGGTTATCACGGACGTTGGGTCATTGAGTTTATATTGCCCTATGTCATATCTTATGAATCAGACGAAAATCCAAAACTTGGCGGATTAAAAATTATATTTTCCACTCAGGAAGTTGTTAATTATATTCATAAATTACGACTAAAAAATCTATTTTATACTGCTCTTGTCACTGTTGCGTTGACAATTTTTATCAACCCAGTTACAAGCTATCTGATCGTCCGACGATTAGAAAGGCTTATAGAGACATTGACAGCAGCACAATCTGGCGATCTCGCTGTGAGGGCAAGGGACAAGTCAAGAGATGAAATAGGTCGTCTTAGCAGAAGTATCAATAGGATGATAGAACATATAAGTTCCGAACACGATAAAAGAGTGAAATCGCTTGGAAATCTTGCCGCTGGTGTTGCCCATGAAATCCGCAATCCTCTTAATTCAATGGCTATCACAATACAATATCTCAAAGACATAATAGCGGAGATTTCAGATGATAAGTCAAAAGATCAAAGTCTCAAAACAGATGCCCAAGAATGCCTTGACATTATGTCATACCAAGTAAAAGAATTAGATAGAATAGTGGAGGAATTTTTACAGCTTTCACGTCCAATGTCTATAAACTTCAAAATCACTAATCTAAATGATTTTATCAGTAATTTTATTCCGAATTTTAGCTCTACTTTTGAAGTGAACAATATCAAATTGATATGTAGCTATTCAAATAATCCTGTTTTTGCCAAAATTGACCGAGACAAATTAGGTCAAGCGATCTCTAATATAGTCATAAATGCTGTCCAAGCGATGCCAAAAGGGGGAGAATTATATATCAGTGTCAGAGAGAATTCAGAAACTAATAAAGCGATGATTGAGATAAAAGATACGGGGGTTGGCATATCACAGGAGAATATAGATAGATTATTTGAACCTTATTTTACGACCAAACCTGATGGTCTTGGGTTAGGTTTGGCAATAACTCACAGAATAGTAGAGGCACATGGTGGAGAGATAAAAGTCAATAGCGAAGAAGGTCAAGGGGCAACGTTTAGTATCTCTCTGCCTTTGGTAGATATATTACATGAAGCAATATGATTACAACTGATCACTGATTACTGATCACTGATCACTTTTTCCGTGTTACTCAGTGGCTAAAATTATTGGTTTTTTATGGATTATTTACTTAAAAGTTAATGGAGGAGGTGATCGCATGAGCAAACACGAACGGTTAGCCAGAATGTTAAAGATAATAACCCTTGTCAAGGCTAATCCAAATCTTAATCGCTCAGATTTAGCGCGGTTATGTGAGGTTGATTCTGTCCGAACGATCCAAAGAGACATAAATAGCCTTGCACTTGCAGAAATACCGATATATTGGTCAGGAAAAGGATATGAAATCATGCCAAATTTTTTTCTTCCACCTATGGCATTGACAATAGAGGAAGCATTCTCTTTGGTTCTGAGTGCTAAGGTATATGCGGAAGGAGAAGGGCAGTTCCACAGAAGCACTCTTGAGTCTGCAATTTCAAAGATAATCGCTACTTTGCCACAATCCGCAAAAGAGCTATTGGAGACAGGGTCATCTAAAATTAGCGTTGAACGAAGAAAGGTGTCTGATACTGGAGACTTGATCGGCAAGATTTATCAAGCGATAATGGAGTCAAAACAACTGCGTATTGTGTATTATTCATATAGCAGTAACAGGGTTTCTGAACGTATAGTTGATCCCTATGCTTTGACTTTTCGCAGAAGGTCTTGGTATCTGATCGGATATTGCCATACAAAGCAAAAAGTCCTAATGTTTCGCACAAGCAGAATAAAAACAATGAAATATACTGGCGAATCGTTTAAACCTCCCCAAAACTTTTCAGTGGATAATTACTTTGGGAAAAGCTGGCAAGTTATGACTGGTGAAGAGACAAAAGTCATCATCAGATTTTATCCAGAGGTTGCCCCACTTATCAAAGAGGTTGAATGGCATCCAACTCAACAGATTATTGATCTTCCCGATGGATCAATTTTATTTATTGCGACTGTTGCAGGGACAAAGGAAATCTCGCTTTGGATTCTCAGTTATGGAGATAAAGCGGAAGTATTATTTCCAGAAAATTTACGAAAAGAGATGATAAATACTGCAAGAAAAATGTATCGCAGATATAAACCAC
This sequence comes from Candidatus Poribacteria bacterium, assembly GCA_011334435.1. Taxonomy (GTDB): domain Bacteria; phylum Poribacteria; class DTPJ01; order DTPJ01; family DTPJ01; genus DTPJ01. Next base: position 6,691 of record DTPJ01000834.1, read on the forward strand.
AAACCCCTGAGGAATCAGATGTTCAGAAAAAAGCTAATGAGATTGCACTTTCATTAGTGATGGGGAAAGTGTAATCGGTATATTTCTAAGAAACTCATCACTCGTTATTCGTTACCCATCAAGAAATTTATATAGGATAGGAGATTATGAAAATATTATCACAAGTGACATTGTCCGATGAAGAAATTCAAAGACTTAAATCCGTTCTACCTGAATTAGAAGTAGTAGTTGAACCAAGTATAGAAGGGGAGTTAAGGGAGATTGAAGATGCAGACATCTTCTTCGGTCGGATTCCCCGAGAGGTTTTCATAAAAGGAAAGAAACTGAAATGGGTTCAGGTGTTTGGAGCGGGTGTTGAAACTCAGTTTTTCCCTGAATTCGTCCAAAGTGACGTTATATTATGCAATACCAGCGGTGCATATAATCAAACGATGGCTGATCAGGCTTTCGCACTGATACTCGGCATTAGCAGAGGTATTGCAATGTTTGAACGAAACCGTCCTAAAAGGATTTGGGGACAAACTCGTTCACTACGACAGTTGGGGGGGCAAACCCTCGGCATCATCGGTTTAGGCAACATAGGTCGCGAGATCGCAAAGAGAGGCAAAGCTTTTGGAATGAACGTAATCGCTGCTGATATTAGGGATATGGAATGCCCATCTTTTGTTGATAAACTCTGTGGATTAGATAATTTAGATGAAGTGCTGAAAAACTCTGATTACTTAGTGCTTGTCGCCCCTTTAACAGATAAAACAAGAGGGATGATCGGAGCGGAGCAATTAAAAAAGATGAAGCCAACCGCATATCTCATAAATATCGGCAGAGGTCCTCTCATTGACGAAAAAGCCCTCATAGACGCATTGAAAACAGGTGTTATCGCTGGTGCTGGTTTAGACGTTTTTACTGTTGAGCCTTTGCCTGCGGATAGCGAGCTTTGGGATATGGAAAATGTCGTTATGACTCCTCATGTCGGCGGATTATCGCCAGAGACAAGGGCGATCTCTTTTGAGATGTTCCTTGATAACTTCAAAAGATTTGTCAATGGCGAACCGCTTAAAAATGTTGTTGACAAACAAAGGCAGTTCTAATAGTATTCTAAACATAGGACTTGAAATTTTTTATATAGTCAAAAGGCAAGATATGGTTACTGATGATATATTGAATGAAATAAAGGAACGTCTAGTTAATGGATTCAATCCAGACCAGATTATTTTGTTCGGTTCACAAGCCCGTGGAACTGCAAATCAAAAAAGCGATATAGACATTCTGGTTATATGTTCTATAAAAGGAAGTCGTCGTGATTTAACTTTAGATATGTATAGAGCATTAGAAAATATTGGTATAGCAAAAGATATTGTTGTTCTTACAAAAGAAGAATTTGAGCGAAACCGTAAAATCCCCGGGACTGTTGCGAGACCAGCTTGGTTAGAAGGGAGAATTCTTTATGAACGTTCCTGATCAGAGATGTGTTATCAAATAACGGTGTCATAATTGCAGATAGTTAGACTCTAACTATTTTGATATATTGCTAATTTCAATAGATTATTCAAAATCATTTGGAGATAAAAAATGAATAAAGTTTACAGGGTCGGAATTATCGGATGCGGAGGCATATCAAGGGCACACGCAGGAGGTTATCTTGGCGTTCCTAATGCAAAAATGGTCGCAGTCGCTGACATAAACGAGGAAAATGCCAAGAAATTTTGCCAAGATTATAACGTTGAAAGGTATTATACCGATTACGTCAAGATGTTAGAAAACGAATCTCTTGATATAGTGAGTATTTGCACTTGGCCCCCGTTGCATTGCGAGATGACAGTCAGATCAGCTGAATATGGCGTCAAAGGCATATTATGTGAAAAGCCTATGGCATTAAATCTCAAAGAATGTGATATGATGATCTCTGCATGTGACAAATCAAAAAGCGTCCTTGTCATCGGTCATCAGAGGAGGTTTGAAGCACAATATGTCAAAGCTAAGGAACTCATCAATTCTGGTGCAATCGGTGACTTGATAATGATACGCAATATATGCAGGGGCGATCTTCTCAGTGATGGAACTCATAACATTGATCTGATAAGATTTTATGCCGATGACCAGCCGATAGAATGGGTCTTTGGACAGGTAGATGATCGTCAAAAACGAACAAGATATGGTCACGACGTAGAAGATTCATCAATAGCATACATATTATTTAAAAACGGTGTCCGTGCCTTTATGGAAACGGGTCTTGTCACTCCTGCAACCTATCAACAAGCCTTTATTGACGGCACGGAAGGGAGAATAGACATCAATTACTCATCTGAGATTCCGATCAGAGTTAAAGGCAAAGGTGATGCGGAATGGCAATTCCCCGAACTTGTCAGAGAAAATCCGTTTAAGTTAGAAATAGTGGAGATGATAAATAGCATTGAGACAGGAAAAGAACATATACTCAGTGGAAGGCAAGGACGGATAGATTTTGAGGTGCTTATGGCTGTTTACGAATCATCTCGTCGTAGAGCGGTTGTTAATTTACCTTTGATTTAACAATTTAAGGAGAAAGAAATGCTTAAAGTTGGTTTCATTGGTGCAGGTGGCAGAGGACAATCTGCACATTATCCATCTGTCGCAAGATTAAAGGACGTCAGCATTGAGGCGGTAGCAGAATTGGATGAATCAAGGATGCAAACTGTCGTTGAAAAATATAAAATTCCACGAGCCTTTAAGGATTATAAAGAGATGCTTGAAACTGTTGACCTTGATATAGTCTATTGTATTATGCACGAAAGATGGGTAACTCCTATTGCTATTGATTGCATGAATGCGGGAAAACATATCGCAATTGAGAAACCGCCCGGAATGAACAGTCAAGAGACGCAAAAAATGCTTGATGCTGCGATAGCGAATAATGTCTATTGCATGGTAACATATCAGCGACGTTATTCTGCGGTGACACAAGAGGCAATTCGCCTTGTCAGACAAAGAGGACCAGCTTTATTCGCTATGGGAGAGTTCCATAAACCCGGCGATCCTAACGCTGATGCTATGGATTCACTTTGGAACGATGTTTGCCACGTAGCAGATTTAGTGCGTTATATGATAGGAAGTGAAGTTGTTGAGGTTACCGCTTATCAAGACGCACAAGAAAGCGGAGTAAAAAATGTCTTTAACGGCTTGGTGCGTTTCGCTAATCACGCAGTTGGATTTATCTCTGGTGTCCGTTGCTCTGGTGGACGAGTTCTCCGTTCAGAACTGCATGGGCGAGGTGTCGGCTGTTATATGATGCACATGCCTAAACAAATAGAAATTTGCGAGGACGGAAAACCAC
>DTPJ01000792.1 GCA_011334435.1 Candidatus Poribacteria bacterium
TAGCTCAGAATATCCATTGTATCGTCTTTTGGTCCACCGAAGGTGTCATTTTCATCATCGGGGTATCCTTTGACAGAAGTCCAATCGTCAAATAATCCATCTATCGTAATATCAGCATGAAAAGCAAATGCAAAACCAAAGCCTAATAGGAAAATGATAAATATGATTTTGGTTATAGTTCTCATTATGTTACCCCCCCTTTTTTACAGTAGAACCTCTTTCTACAATAAAGGTAGTATAATCTGCTAATTCAAAAATTAACAACAGTTTCAATCCAAGGATAAGATACCAGAAGTGCAAGTATATGTCAAGATTTGGTTTGAGAAGTTTTACACAGAAATTTTCAACGGGAAAAATGACATCTTGTCGTTTTACATGATTGAGAATTTTTAAGTAAATCTAAAATGGCTTGCATATATAGCTTTAGTTATGATAGAATAGATGGTGTGGTAAGGGATTTATTAATCAAATCTCATTTATCAAGACTGATTTGAAAGGAGATATTAATATGGATAAAAAATTAGGAGTTGGTATTGTTGGACCGGGATGGTCAGGCGGAGAACATATAAAAGCATATATGAATAATCCTCATTCAGAGGTAGTCGCAATTTGTGGTAGGGACGAATCGCGTATAAAAGCGAAAATGAAAGAGGTTGGCATTGAAAAGTGTGCGATCTACACGGATTATGAGCAGATGCTTAAAAGAGATGATATTGACGCAATATCTATCTGCACACCAAACGATCGGCATGTCAAAGAAGCAGTTATGGCAGCACAGGCGGGAAAGCATTTTCTCATTGAAAAACCCATCGCACTTAATGTTGAGGAATTGAAAGAACTTAGAGATGCTACTAGAAAAGCTAAGGTTAAAACTGTTGTTGGATTTGTGCTTAGATGGAATCCGTTATTTGAGACTATAAAGCCCTTATTAGAAGATGACACAATAGGCAGAGTATATTATGGAGAGGTTGACTATTATCATGGCATAGGTCCTTGGTATAAGCAGTTTGAATGGAACGTAAAGAAAAACATAGGTGGAAGTAGCTTGCTTTCTGCTGGATGTCATGCGGTTGATGGTTTAAGATGGTTTCTCAATGATGAAGCGGTTGAAGTGACCGCATATTCAACAAGAAGCAAAAATCCAAATTTTGAACCTTATGAATATGACCCTACAATGGTTACTATAATCAAATTCAAAAGCGGGATCGCCGGCAAAGTTGCATCATCAATAGACTGTATCACTCCCTATATTTTTAACATACATCTATTAGGTGACAAAGGGACAATTCGCAATAATCAGCTTTATGCCCCGTCAAAAATGCCCGGTCAGAAAGGATTTGCAGTTATCCCAACAATACTCCCGGACAGCGGAGATGTGACACATCATCCATATTTAGGCGAGATAGACCATTTTATTGACTGTATTTTGAATGATAAAGAGTCATTTGTTAATGTGGAAGATGGCGTAAAAACTCATGAAATATGCCTTGCCGCTGAAATTTCCGCAAGAGAGGGCAGAAGCGTTAAACTGCCTTTGATTTAACTTCGGTAACGTTTGAAATTTTTATGTCGGATAAAAAACAAAATCCGACATTAAAACAAACTGAATTTATTATTTAGGCGGTGTTAACTGCAATGAAAACACTTGAGGAAAAGATTAAGGAGTTACCCCCCATATATAGGCGAGAAGTGGAAGATTTTGTTGATTTTTTGGTGGAAAAACGGACGAAAAGGTTGAAAAAAAGACCTACATTTAGTTGGGCAGGAGCATTGAAGGATATGCGGGATCAGTTTACTTCTGTAGAGCTTCAGCATAAGATTGCGAATTGGTGGGCTGGCGAAAAATGAGATTTCTCATAGATACAAATATATTCATTGAAATCATTCTTGAACAAGAGCGCTCATCAGAAGCAAGAGATTTGTTATCAAAAGTTCATGAATATGATTTCTTTATATCGGATTTATCTTTTCACTCTATAGGATTCCTCTTGTTTCGTCGTAAAATGCACCATTCTTTTGAGCAATTTTCAAAAGATATGATTCAAGACGCAGGAACTATAATATTGTCACTGTCAATAGAAGACCTTAATGAGATCATAAGTTCAGCATTTGAATTTAATTTGGATTTTGATGACGCTTATCAATATGCTATATCAGAAAAATATGATCTAACAATTGTGAGTTTTGACAGTGATTTTGATCGAACTCATCGTGGAAGAAAAACTCCGCAAAATATAATTAACGAAAAGGAAACACCCAAACAGTAGTAAAATCGTAACTATAAATATTCTTGAAATATTCTTGATAGATTTCAATACAAAGGAAAGAATATGGATAAACCAAATGTAGTCCTTGTCATAACAGATGATCAGGGATACGGCGATCTCGGTTGTCATGGCAACGAAATAATAAAAACGCCAAATATAGATGCTTTATATAGTCAAAGCGTTAGATTTACTAATTTCCATGTAGGACCGACATGTGCGCCGACACGGGCAGGACTTATGACAGGCAGATATTGCAACTGCACTGGCGTTTGGCATACCATCGGTGGAAGATCACTCTTACGGCAAGATGAAGTCACAATGGCTGATATTTTCAGATCAAACGATTATCGCACAGGCATCTTTGGCAAATGGCATCTCGGCGACAACTACCCTTTCAGACCACATGATCGTGGGTTTGAAGTCGCCCTTTATCATGGCGGAGGCGGAGTAAGCCAAACGCCCGATTATTGGGGCAATGATTACTTTGACGATACCTATATGCTTAACGGTGAACCCGTGACATTTGAAGGATATTGCACAGACGTTTGGTTTAGGGAAGCTATGAAGTTTATAGAATCCAACAAAGACCAGCCATTTTTCTGCTATATCTCAACAAACGCTCCTCATGCACCATATAATGTTGATGAATCATACAGCAGTCAATATAAAGGAAAAGTGCCTGATTATAGGGCGAATTTCTATGGCATGATCACTAATATTGACGAGAACGTCGGTTATCTGATCTCAAAGCTCGCGGAACTAAACATTGATAAAAATACAATCTTGATCTGGATGACTGATAACGGATCATCCGCTGGTGCAAGCCTTGATAAATATGGATTCGTTCAAGAGGGATATAACGCAGGCATGAGGGGTATGAAGGGTTGGGAATATGAAGGCGGACATCGTGTCCCGTTTTTTATGCGTTGGACAGATGGTGGTTTTAAGCATGGCAGGGATATTGATCAACTCTCCGCTAACATTGATGTTTTGCCGACTTTGATTGATCTTTGCAGTCTTAGATCACCCGATCATCTCAGATTTGATGGGACAAGCCTTAAACCGTTACTTTATGATCTACCAAATAATTTAGATGAACGTGTAATTGTCACTGATTCACAGAGGGTAGAGTATCCAATTAAATGGCGTAAAAGTGCAGTTATGACAAATCAATGGCGTCTTATCAATGGAGTTGAACTCTATGATATTTTGGACGATCCAGAGCAAAGGAATAATATCGCAGATCACTATCCCGATGTTGTTCAGAAATTACGAAAACATTATGAAGAGTGGTGGGAGCTTGTTTCTCTGACTTTTGATAAAGATTGCCCGATCATCATCGGCACGGAATATGAAAAGGTCACACGGTTGACCTGTCACGATTGGCATGGCGAGGAATGCGCATGGAATCAAGGGCAGATAAGACAAGGCTTGCAATGTAACGGTTATTGGGTTATTGAGGTTGCCAAAGACGGCGAATATATGTTTGAACTCCGTCGCTGGTGTAAAGAAGAAGATAAAGCTATGACAGAAGGCATCCCCGGCGAAATAACTGATTGGTATCACGGCGGAAAAGCTCTTGATGTAAAAATGGCTTATATTAAAATAGGCGAACAAGAGCAAACAAAGGCTGTTGATCCAGAAGTAAAAGGGATAACTTTCAAGTTTAATTTAAAGGCAGGAGTAACTCATCTCCAAACAAGATTATACAACAACGAAGGATTGTCATTAGGGGCATATTACGTTTATATAAAGCCATTGTGAAAGGAAAAAATAAATATTGAAAAGAACACATAAATATTTATTAGCGATATTTTCAGGAATATTGTTTGTTTTAGGATTTCCTGAATTTAACCTATCAATACTTTCTTGGTTTGCACTTGTCCCAATTTTATTAGCTATACGAAATTCTGATTGGAAGGAATCGCTTTGGTTAGGCTTTGTAACCGGCATAATATATTTCGGCGGGATCATGTATTGGATTATGATCCTTGTCCCATTTTCAACTATATTTTGGGTTACGCTTGGATACCTCGTTCTTTCGCTATACTTAGCTTGTTATGTCTTTTTGTGGACAGTGTCAGTGAATTTCATCTCAGGGAATTGGTTAAAAAGACTGGATACAGGGTCTTTTGAATATAAATTAGCTTATATCTTTTTAGTGGCGTTATCTTGGACAGGTCTGGAAGTGCTTCGCGGATATATCGTCTCTGGCTTACCGTGGGCAAGTCTTGGATATACACAATGGGCAAATATCCCAATAATCCAGATAGCATCTATCTTTGGAGTTTATGGCGTTACCTTTATAATCGCTTTAATTAATGCCTCAATTGCTGTTTTTATCGGTGATATAAGAAATTGGAGATCATCGCTTAAATCAATGGTTTTTTCCATCGGTATTTTCGTTGTTTGTTTAATATATGGTCTGATAGTCTTGTCAAACTCTCTTGTAGGTGAAAAAATAAAAGTTGCACTAATACCGGGAAATATAAAACAAAAGGATAAAATGGCATCTTGGGGAGACAAATCTGGTTGGATATTTGACAAGTATATAGATATAACTTACAAAGCCATAGACAAAAAACCTGATCTAATAGTGTGGCCAGAGACCGCAGTTCCACAGCTTATGTTTCCAGAGAGCCAAGAATATGATAAAATAAAATTTCTATTATCAAGATGGAATACCTATATGCTTATGGGGGCTATATCTTATGAACTTACATATCCGGGATATAAAGTTTATAATTCAGCATTCGTGCTTGACCCTAAGGGCGGTATAATTGATAAATATGACAAAATTCATCTTGTCCCTATAAGCGAGTCATTCCCATTTAAGCAATATCTTCCAGAGAAAATAAGATCGTTGGTTGTCGGTATATCTGATTTTGATAGCGGAGATATGTATACAGTTTTTTCAACGCCATTTGCAAATATCGGCGTCCCGATATGTTTTGAATCGGTGTTTCCGCAAATATCAAGGCAGTTTATATATAGTGGTGCTAATGTTATAGGTATAATAACAAATGATTCATGGTTTATTGGCACATTCGCTGCTGAACAGCATTTCTCAATGGCGCCGTTTAGGGCTGTGGAAAATAGAACTTCGGTTTTTCGTTGTGCTAATTATGGTATTTCATGTATAATTGATCCTTACGGAAGAGTGATACAAAAACTTGATCCAAAAGATAACGAAGACGGTTATTTAGTCGGTGATGTCGGTATTTATCAATCAGGGACTTTTTATACTAAATATGGCGATTATTTGCCGTGGACGTCTTTAGTTGTTTTAGTATTCTTTATATTCCAGACATGGTGGCTTGACTACCGCAAATATATGAAAAAACAAGGAGATTTATATGCTAACAGAGATACGCTCCGCAGTTCAGGAAGTAAAAGAAAGAGTGATGGGAGCAGGAGGTCTTCTTTGACGTCGCCAACAAAGAAAAAGAAGTAGAAAAATTAGAAAAGGAGATGTCCGATCCCAATTTTTGGAACAATCCTATAAGGGCACAAGAGGTGTCTCAACAAATTGCCCGTTTAAAATCGGATATTGACTTTTTTAACAAACTTAAAACTCATGCAGACGATATAGAGACGCTTTTGGAATTGGCGGAATCAGAGGAAGACGAATCATTAAGCGATGAGATACAAGGCGAGCTATCCAAGCTTGAAAAAGAGCTTGATCAGCTTGAATTTAGGTTAATGCTTAACGGTCCACATGACAGAAACAATGCTATACTTGAAATCCATTCAGGTGCAGGTGGAACAGAATCGCAAGACTGGGCTGATATGCTACTGAGAATGTATCTGCGATGGTGTGAAAGCAAGGGATTTCGCACAGAGATAATTGATATGCTTCAAGGAGACGAGGCAGGGATAAAAAGCGTTACAGTTATGGTCACTGGTGAATATGCTTATGGTTATTTGAGGGCAGAGATCGGCGTCCATCGTCTTGTCAGGCTTTCTCCTTTTGATGCCAATCACAGAAGACATACTTCATTCGCGTCAGTGTCAGTTATACCTGAAATAGAGGATAATGTTGATATTCAGATAAATGAATCAGACCTTAGGATAGATACGTTTCGTTCGGGTGGACCTGGTGGTCAGCATGTAAATAAGACAGATTCTGCGGTCAGGATAACTCATATTCCGACAGGTATAGTCGCACAATGTCAAAGTGAGCGATCACAGCATAAGAATCGTGAGACAGCGATGAAAGTCCTTCGTGCAAGGCTTTATGAGCTTGAAATGCAGAAAAAATCTGAGGAGATGGCGAAAATTCAGGGTGAAAAGCGAGATATAGCTTTCGGCAGTCAGATCAGGTCGTATGTTTTCCATCCATATAGAATGATCAAGGATCTGAGAACTGGCGTAGAATTTGGCGATGTTGATCGTATTATGGATGGCGATCTTGATCCATTTATCACTGCTTATTTGAAATCCAATCCTATAAAGCAAAGGGAAAGCAAAGCTAATCCTTGATCAAAATTAAACTACTTTGTATTATATATTTGCCAAGTTTTTGTTTTTTGAACTGAATTAAGACTTCGTTTTACCTTGCCCAAATCGCTTTCAGCGACTTCGCAAAGACTGTAGATGACATGGTGGTTTGAAGAGAGGTAATGTGGAAACAATAATGAAAATAGCTACTAATGGCACAATGTTTAAAACAACAAAATCACCAGAGGAAATTATTAACTTATTTAATACAAAAGAAATAGATAATGATTGGTCATTTGTAGGATATAAACTATCCGATACAGGCAAATGGACTCATAATTATCACAGATACCCAGCGAAGTTTATTCCTCAATTAGTTGAAAAATTAATTGATGAATATGTCCCTCATAAAGAAGCCTACGTAAACGATCCATTTATGGGGTGCGGAACGACCGTTGTTACATCAATTTCTAGGGGATTTAAGGCAAGTGGAACAGACATAAATAAGATTGCATATCTTATTACAAAGGTAAAATCAACACCAATAGAACCTCTATATCTTAATAAGAAAATTGACCAGCTTTTATCTAAATTGAAATTCTTAAATGAAACACAAATAGCTTTATTTAATGATAAAATTGAACCATTAATCCCCGAAAAACATATTGATAGAATTAATTACTGGTTTTCAGAGAAAACAAAGAATGATCTTGGGAAAATATTACGGGTTATTTACAATGAGGAAGATGAAATTGTCCGAGATTTTTTTCTTGTGGCTTTTAGCCATATTTTAAAGAATTGTTCCCTGTGGCTTCAAGATAGCACAAAACCGACTAGGGATTTGAAAAAAAATTCCGTAAATCCTTATGAGGTATTTCAGAAACATTTAAAGAAAATGCAGAGTGGAAACGATGTTTTTTATAATGTTGTTCCAACAAAAGTGAAAGAGAATCTTCATGAATACTTAAATATCAAAGTTGGCGATGCTAGAAGTCAATCTGTGTCAGATAATTCTGTAGATTTAATTGTAACATCAAGTCCATACGTGACAAGCTATGAGTATGCAGATTTACACCAGTTATCAACTATATGGCTTGATTTAGCTGATAATTTAACGGAATATAAAAAGCAATTTATTGGGACGTCTTACAAAAAATACGAAAATAAAAGATTAAGAAGTTCAATTGCTATGGACGTAGTTGATAAAATGTTCAAAAAGAGTAAGAAAATGGCAAAAGAAATTGAGGCGTTTTTTATTGATATGGAAGAAGTTTTTGATGAAAGCTTCAGAATTTTAAAACACGGTGGGAGATGTTGTTATGTTATTGGTAATACAAAATTGAGAGGGATTGAAATACCTAATGCCGAAATTTTTGCCGAGAGTTTGCAGTACTCGGGTTTTAAACTTGATAGGATAATAAAAAGAGAAATTCCATCTAAAATACTTCCACAAAAGAGAGATGAAAAAACAGGCAGATTTGCAAGTAATAATGAAGCAGATGTTGAAGCCTATCCTATAGAATATATTATTATCGGCTTAACGGAGTGAAAATATGAATTTTGAGGATTTGAAAAAACTATATCTTGAAAAGAAAGAAAAGTTTGGAACAGAAACCTATAAGCATATCTCAGAACTATTGAAAGAAGCAAAAGAGATTCATAAACAAGATTGGTTGAGATATCCTACACCAAATGGAGATCACGAACAAAGCTGGCGAGCTTTTAAGGGAAAAAATTTAGAAAAATTAGTTCAATACATTATCACTGACGAAGTAGAAGAACTTGGATTAAAAGTTGTTAATGGCAATCAATTAGAAAGAACTATAAATTTGTCCAAAGAATTGAGTCAAGTAAAACGGAACTTATCTATTGACTATGGTGAATTTGGTCTGCATCTCCCTGATGTTGATATTGTTATCTATAATCCTCGTAATTTTAAAGTCTTGGCTGCCATTTCAAGCAAAGTAACCCTAAGAGAAAGAATAGCACAAACAGGTTATTGGAAACTCAAATTATTCCAAGATGAGGTAACAAAACATATTAAGGTTTATTTCATAACACCTGATGAGGATGGAACATTAACTCATAAGAAACCAACCAAAAAAGGCAGGGCAATAGTAGAAATAGATTTAGATGGCAGTTATGTGTTGACTGAAGAAAAGATAGAAGAAAGTAGTAAAGTCAAACTTTTTGAGCATTTTATAGATGATTTGAAGAGACTGCTAAACAATGAAAAATAACAAACCGATATTTGAAACAACAACTTTATGGGACTTTCCAACTCAAAATTACGGAGACAGACCACATGGTGATAATAAATATTCGGGGGTAACGCCTGCGTTTGTTATTTGGAATCTTATTCAGAGATATACAAAAGAAGGTGATCTAGTAGTTGACCCAATGTGTGGAAGCGGAACAACCATAGATGTTGCAAAAGAATTGAACAGACAAGTAATCGGATATGACATTAATCCATATAGAAAGGATATTATTCAAAATGACGCAAGAATCATTCCATTAAAAGATAACTCTGTGGATTTTATATTTATTGATTCTCCTTATTCTGATAATATCAAATATTCTGAACATCCTGCGGACATAGGCAGGATTTCGTGTGAAAAAGAGGAATTTTTCAATGAACTTGAGAAAGTGGCACAAGAAATTTACAGAATATTAAAACATGATAAAGTAATGGCGTGGCTTATTGGAGATCATTGGAGAAGAAAATCGGGATTTATACCAGTTGGCTTCAAGATTTATCAAATGCTTACTAAGTATTTTGAGACCGTTGATATTGTTTGTGTTGCCAGACGTAATCAGACATCAAATACTCATATTTGGCATGAAAGAGCAAGAAATTTTAATTTTTTTCTTAGAGGATTTAAATATTTGTTTATTATGAGAAAAAAAGCATGAAGAAATCGTCCTATATTACCTAACACAGTATAAAAATTTTGTTTTCACTCGGTAAAATCTTTTGCTAATGATCAGGATTTTCTTTATGCTAAAAAATTTGTTGCTATCATGATATAGACAAAAAAATTACAAATGCACTTTGTTTGGCAGACTTTATCCGAAAGGATGTGATGCAAGCTTTATAATTATGATAGTAGGGTCTTGGTCATTTGTATAACAGCTATTATATGGTTCTTTGGTGACAAATATGAAAAGTTCATTATAAAAGGTAATAAAAATGCGGATTTAGCATTTTGAACCTGTTGGTAAATTGATAAAACTTGTATGTAGGAAATATATGGGCTTGCTTGAA
>DTPJ01000231.1 GCA_011334435.1 Candidatus Poribacteria bacterium
ACATGAAAAATTGTCGTTAAAGCTCTGCAAAATAGCAGATATTGACATAACAAAAGACAGAGGTATCAAAATACCACGGGACATTCTTACTACAAACGTCAAAGATATTATAGACAACCCTGATATTGACATCGTCGTTGAATTAATCGGGGGATTAAAGCCAGCAAGCGAATTTATATTTTCTGCACTCAAAGCGGGCAAACATGTTGTCACAGCAAATAAGGCAGTTCTTGCAGAACACGGCAAATCTCTTTTTCAGACAGCAAAAGAGAACAAAGTTATAATCAAATTTGAGGCTAGCGTCGGTGGATGTATCCCAATAATAGGCTCGCTTCTTGATGGTATGTCGGCGAACAACATCATTGCTATATATGGCATAGTCAATGGAACATGTAACTATATCCTGACACAGATGGCTCAACGCGGTATAGATTTTGACACAGCACTAAAAGAGGCTCAGGCGAAAGGCTATGCAGAGGCAAAACCCGATTATGACATTGAAGGCATTGATTCTGCAAATAAAATTGTGATTCTAACCTCTTTGGCTTATGAAACTGAGATAAAGCTAAATGATATATATATAGAAGGCATAACAAAAATTACGCAAAATGATATTCAATATGCCCATGAATTCGGCTATCAGATAAAATTGCTTGCGATAGCGAAACTAATTGATGGCAATAAAATACAGGTCAGAGTCCACCCAACAATGATCCCAAAAGATACTATGTTGGCAAACGTAGAAGGAGTTTTCAACGCTATATACGTGTTGGGAAATGCTGCTGGGGCAACTATGTTTTATGGACGAGGCGCTGGACAAATGCCCGCTGCAAGTGCAGTTGTTGGGGATATAATAAATGTGGCGAAGTCAATAATCGCAGGCACAAACCCATACCTGTTACCTCAACCAACTTTGGAAAAGACGACCTATACGCTTAAACCAATGGATGAATGCGAAACTCGTTATTATATAAGGCTTCAAGTGCTTGATAAGCCCGGAGTTTTGGCAAAAATATCTGGAATATTAGGACAGCATAACATCAGCATAGCATCAGTCATACAAAAAGAACGTAAAATCGGAGAAAGCGTCCCATTGATTATGATGACACATGAAGCTATTGAAAAGAATATGAAATCTGCTTTACAAGAGATCAACAAACTTGATGTTATCACAGAAGAAACTATGATGATCAGGGTTGAAAGCATGGATGGTCAAGAAGAAAATCTTGCGATAGTGTAAATGAGTTTTTAGATTTCAATTAAAAAATCTCTTATTAGGGATGGTGATTTTTGTGGAAACCGCATCCGTTAAATTTAATTCTTTAGAAGAAATAGCCAAAGCCAAGAAGAAGATAAGTTATGAAGAATTTCTTGAACTATGCGATGAAGATACTTTGGCGGAATGGGTAAATGGGGAGATTATTATGACTTCACCAGCATCAAGAAAACATCAGGAGATCGCTTTTTTTCTTCAGTCAATTTTACACTCTTATGTAGAATTTTACAGGATTGGCGAAATACTTGGCGCACCTTTTCAAATGAAACTGCCACTTTCAGGTAGAGAGCCAGATATAATCTTTGTCCATTCTGACCATTTAGACCGCCTAAAAGATACTTTTTTAGATGGTCCAGCAGATATGGTTGTGGAAATCATATCAAAAGATAGTGTAAGCAGGGATAGAGGCGACAAGTTTATGGAGTATGAATCCGCAGGAATAGCAGAATATTGGTTAATTGATCCGACCCGCAAACAAGCTGAATTTTACAGACTTGGCGATGATAATTGCTATCACCAAGTTTTACTTGATGCAGAAGGAAAATATCACTCAGAAATTATTAAGGGATTTTGGTTTAAACCGTCTTGGCTTTGGCAAGAACCTCTACCACCTGATTGGGAGATCCGTCGTGAACTTAATCTACCATAACAGAACATCATAGGAGAATAAAAATATGAAAGATCAGATCAGTGTAGCTATTTTTGGTTGTGGCAATATGGGGTCAACTCATGCGAGAAAATTAGCTAAAATGAATAACGTCCGTTTACGTTATCTTGTTGACGTCAATGAAGAATCCGCAATAAGACTTAAAAAAGAGTTGGACGCTGAACTAACTTCATCAGATTATAGAACAGCGTTAGACGATAAAGAAGTTGATATAGTGATAATATGCACTCATCATCATTTACATGCACCTATGAGTATCGCATCAGCACAGGCGGGAAAGCATATATTCTGTGAAAAGCCTTTGGCATTAACTATGGAAGACTGCTTAGCTATCACAGAAGCAGTTGAGAAAGCAGGCGTAAAGTTTATGATGGGATTTCAAGCCCGTTTTTCACCATTTGTCCTAAAACTTAAAGAAGTTGTCCCTCATCCATGGGTTATTATCGCTCAGCTTATTGATCCGAAATGGGGAGAATCTATATGGGCTAACGATCCAATTGAAGGTGGCGGAAATGTCCTTAGTCAGGGCTGTCACTGCTTTGATGTGACATGCTTTTTAAGCGGCTCTAAACCTGTGTCTATTTATGCTGAAGGCGGGAATTTTCATCATCCATCACTGCCGATAATTGATAGTGTTGCTTGCACTTTACGTTTTGAAAACGGTTCTGTTGCTAATGTAACTGTTGGAGACTTTGGCAATCCAGCGTTGATGGGCAAATCTGCTTATCAAGTGTTCGCTGGTTCCGTTACTGCAACGCTTTTCAAGTATTACAATGAGCCAGAAGTTCGTTTATGGGGAAAAGAGCCAAGTAGAATAACAATAGATGATCTACCAGGTTGCAATGATAGTCATATTGCCCATGGATATACCCAGCAAATTCAGGCGCTAATTGATTGGGTTAGCAAAGACATTGATCCTGTCAACGCTGCAAAAGTCAGAGATGGAATGTTAGCTACGGAACTTGCATTGAAAGCTTTTGAATCAATAAAAACTCATCAACCGCAATCGGTGATCAGTGATCAGTGTTAATATGATTGGTTCAGATATGAGTAGGGTATAACCATTAAGTTAAGGGAAAAACGTTATTTTTAACATGAGATAATGTTGTCTTTAGCCCCGAAGGGGCGCCATATTTATAGAAACGATAAATGTCAAAATACAAAGCTCCAGCGGAGCGAAATATAATGGGTAAAAAGGTTAAAAGTTGAAGGTGCTAAAAGTTAAAGGTTATATGTCGCTCCTGACGGAGCTAAAAGATTTTTTATTTATTGTGCTTTCTATAAATATATCACCCCTTTGGGGTTAAAAATCCTTAACTTAATGCGCATGGGACAAAGGGCTGGAAAGGGTATTTTTTCATAAAATCTCATAAAATAGGGATTAGAGATCAGTAATCAGTGATCGGTCAACTTTTGACCTTTGACTTTTAACCTTTAACTATTTAGAGTTTTTCACTTTAACTTATAATAAATTAAAACTAACTGGAGATTGTTGAAATGTCAAAATCATTGGTGGTAGTTGAATCACCTGCAAAGGTTAAAACTATTAGCAAATTTTTAGGAAAAGATTATACCGTGAAAGCATCTATGGGGCATATAAGAGATTTGCCCGAGACAGGGCTTTCCGTTGATATAGAAAATGGCTTTAAACCTCACTACACCATAATTGAAGGCAAAAAGAAAATAGTAAATGAGATAAAAAAAGCGGCTGATAACGTAGATGACATACTCATAGCAACTGACCCTGATAGAGAGGGAGAGGCTATCTGTTGGCATCTTGCACACGAATTGAAAAAATCAGATAAACCGATCAAAAGGATAACATTCAACGAAATAACTAAAAATGCTGTTCTAAATGCGATCAAGCACCCAGGGCAGATAGATCAAAATCTCGTTGATGCACAACAGGCAAGACGGATATTAGACAGGTTAGTCGGATACCAAATTAGCCCTATATTAGGGAAGACGATAAAATGGGGATTAAGCGCAGGGAGAGTGCAATCAGTCGCTGTTAGGCTTATCTGCGAAAGAGAAGATGAGATACTCGCATTTGTCCCTGAGGAATATTGGACTATAGATGCGATCTTAAAAGGAGAAAATACAAACCAATTTTCCGCAAGGCTCTTTGAAATTAATGGCAAGAAGGCAAAGATTGACAATGAAGAACAGGCAAAATCCATCTTAAAAGACCTTGACGGCGAAGATTATACAATAGATAAAATTGATCGGAAAGAGAGAAAAAAGAATCCTGTTCCCCCGTTTACAACCAGTAAATTACAGCAAGAGGCGGTGCGAAAGCTGAGAATGCCCGTCAAAACGACGATGAGAGTTGCACAAGACCTTTATGAAGGCGTTGAATTAGGCGATGAAGGTTCTGTCGGTCTCATAACTTATATGAGAACGGATTCAACTCGTGTAGCAAAAGAAGCTATTGATTCTGTCCGTGATTTTATTGGGCGAAACTTTGGCGATGATTATCTGCCTGATAAAGCTGTCCATTACCAAAGCAAAAAAGGTGCACAAGATGCCCACGAAGCTATAAGACCAACGGATGTAAACAAAACCCCTTCTGAAATAAAAAAATTTTTGACCCAAGATCAATATGAGCTTTATGATCTTATATGGAAACGGTTTGTCGCAAGCCAAATGAAGCCCGCCATCTACGATGTGACAACTATTGACATCAAAGCAGGAAAATATACATTCAGGGCAAACGGTTCTATCATCAAGTTTAAGGGATTTATGTCAGTATATATGGAAAGCGTTGATGAAGAAACAGAAGAAGAAAAAGAGTCAATATTGCCTGAACTGACGGTTGGACAAAAACTTCTGCTATTAAACCTTATTCCCGAACAGCATTTCACACAGCCTCCGCCAAGATATAACGAGGCAACTCTTGTCAAAGCCCTTGAAGAGAAAGGCATTGGCAGACCAAGCACTTATGCAACAATTATATCTACAATTCAAGATAGGGAGTATGTGACAAAAGAGCAAGGCAGATTTGTCCCTACCGAGATGGGCAGACTCGTCAACAACGCACTCTTAAAGAGTTTTCCAGAGATCATAGATGTAGAATTCACGGCTAAAATGGAATCAGAGCTTGATAATATAGAGGAAGGAAAGGTAAATTGGGTTAAAGTGTTAGAGGAATTCTATAAACCTTTCAGCAAGTCTCTTGAAAAAGCTCCCGATAATATAAAATCAGCGAAAAAAGATATGGAAGAGACAACTGATGAAATCTGCGATATTTGTGGAAGAAAGATGGTTATAAAATGGGGACGCTATGGCAGGTTTTTAGCTTGTTCTGGTTTTCCAGAATGTAAAGGCACTAAACAATTGAATAACAAAGAATCGGTATCTAACGAACCAGAGGCAACTGACGAAATCTGCGAAAAGTGCGGTAGTCCAATGGTCATAAGGACAAGTAAATATGGCAAATTCCTTTCTTGCAGTCAATATCCTAAATGCAAATTCACGAAACCTTTAAGCATAGGTATCAAATGCCCAAGATCAAACTGTGACGGATACTTAGTAGAAAGGAGAAGCAAATACGGCAAGATTTTTTATGGTTGCAGTAAATATCCAGAATGCGATTTAGCGCTATGGAATAAGCCTGTAAATAAGCCATGTCCAAAATGCAAAGCGACATTTCTTGTTGAAAAAACCTCTAAAGTGAAAGGCAATTATCTTGCTTGTATTACCGAAGGTTGTGGATATACAGAAGGCAAGGAGTAAATCAAAGAACTGAAAAGGAAATTTAAGATAGAAACTTGGATTATAAATTAATAGTCATAAAGATTTCTTAACCCCGAAGGGTGGTGATATATTTATAGAAAACACAATGAAAATGCTTTACATTCGTCATTCCCGTGCAAGATTGTTATTATATTATACAAAATGATAATATACAAACAAACGTAAAAATTTATTCGTTTGGTCATTAAGAAAGGATGGGAGAAAAATGAACTATTTAACAAATTTTTTAGCCATTGGAATAATCGTTTTACTTCTTTCAGCATCTTTGGCACAAGCAGATTTGCAAAAAGGATTAGTCCTATATTTGCCATTTGAAGAAGGGTCAGGAACAGTAACTCATGATCTTTCTGGTAAAAAACACGATGGAAATATCAAAGGGGCAACTTGGACTGACGGTAAATTTGGAAAAGCTTTGAAATTTAATGGAAAAGATAGTTATGTTGAAGTCCCTTATTCTGATGATTTTGCTATTACAGACGCTATAACTCTTGGGGCATGGGTAACTGCTAATGTTCCATTTCCGTTAAATTGGAAGGGGATAATTAATGCCCGCAAAAGCACTTACGGACCTTTTTTATTGCAGACTGGGGCAAGCACGACTGCTCCTCTTGGAGAAATGGGGTTGTATATTGGAGGGGCATGGACGTGGTCTCAAACTAAAAATCCTCTTGATAAATCATTCCATCATCTTGTTGGGACTTTTGATGCTACCAAAGGATATGTTATGTATTTAGATGGACAGCAAAATGATGGACCAAACAGCGGTGGAGCAAAAGGGAATATTGACCTAGATAAAGGAAAAGAAGGGATTGTCATCGGTCATAACTACGGATTTGATAACCGTTGGTGGGATGGTATAATAGATGAAGTTGTTGTTTATAATCGTGCCTTGACCGCTGACGAAGTTGCTCAACTTTTTAAATCTCCGCCTGTTACAATGGCAATTCAATCAAAAGATAAACTTGCTATTGCTTGGGGAAGAATAAAAGTTCAATAGCTCTCAAAATAAAAGGAAATAACATTAAGATGAATATTAAAACTTAATTGCTTATAATATCTTTTAATCTTTTTAATTGGTGTGTAAACAGGAAGTGAGCTTTCGTGCTAAAATTGAAATGTATAATTATCGTTTTTATATCTATTTAAATTACTGGTTGTGGATTTGATGACCCTTATGTTCCTGCATCTGTCGGTTCCAGCAGACTCACAGGAAGGATAGTAACCGATCCGGTAATGGACGTCGCAAATGCAGAAGTAATACTCAGAGGAGAATACTCAACTTCTGTCATAGCTGATGCAAGTGGCAGATTCCAATTCCAAGATATAACTCCTGGGTCTTACATAATACAGATTCAAAAAAGCCCTTACCTATTGAGTAATATCCCTGTTGATATACCAAAAGCTAGTCATAAAGATTTGGGAGATATAAATCTAAAGCTAAACGGTGCAATATCTGGAAAAGTCCCAAAGGAAAAAATATCAACTCTTTACGGCGAATTTGAAATTGTCGTATATGTAGATGGCGTCCCACGTCTGCCAGAGAAGAATAAATATGGCGAATATACGATAGATCATCTGCCAACAAGTGGAGATGTCAAGATTTATACTGTAACTAAAACAATAGTCTTTATTGATAATGAGCAGTACTCAGCAAAAGTATTGGAAGACGGCGAGATTTTAACGGAATTTGTTCCGCCGGGGATATATAACAGCGTTAAAGTAAAAACAACTACAAAAGAAGGCTTTTTGCCTTTGTCAGCAGAAGGACCTATCGTAGTTAACAGCGGAGAAACTCGCTATCTGTCAATGGGAGATTAGCCATTATGAAAGTGGTAACAGCAGGAGAAATGCGTAATATAGACTCTCAAACGATAAATGAGATCGGTATTCCCGGCATCGTGCTTATGGAAAATGCCGGATTAGCTGTTGTCAATGTGATTGAGCGCGATTTTCCATTATCAATGTTCCGCAATGTAGCTATTTTCGCTGGAAAAGGCAATAATGGTGGTGACGGTTTGGTAATTGCCCGTTATCTCGCACATAAGGGATATGATGTTACAATATATCTGTTGGCAGAACCCGAAAAATTCTCCGGTGATGCTTTGACAAACCTTAAAATTGCACAAAATATCGGACTCAACATTGATTACATACTTTCTGATGAGCAATTGAACGAGAAAAAGGGCAATATATTGCAAAATGACATAATTGTTGATGCTATATTTGGGACTGGATTAAGTGGACCAGTGCGAGGCTTTGCAAGTAATGTAATAGACTATCTAAATTCAACAAAAATACCAATTATAGCGGTTGATCTCCCATCTGGATTGGATTCTGATACTGGCAAAGTTGAAGGTTCTTGCATAAAAGCTAAAATAACTGTAACAATGGCATTGCCAAAAAGGGGGCTTTTACTTTATCCTGGGGCAAATTTTGTCGGAAAACTTAATATTGCCGACATCGGTATCCCTCAAACCGTTATAGATTCACAAAATATCTCTGTTAATTTGATCCAGTCCGATCATATCAAAAATATATTGCCTAAAAGACCTCGCGATGGTCATAAAGGTTTATTCGGCAGAGTATTAGTGATCGCTGGTTCTATCGGATTAACGGGAGCAGGTGCAATGGCAAGCTTGTCAGCATTAAGAGTTGGTGCAGGTCTTGTCACATTAGGCACGCCTGAAAGCCTTAATCCGATCATGGAAATTAAGCTAACAGAAGCTATGACATTGCCTTTACCAGAGACCCAATATCAAACATTGTCTTTGCAGTCTTACGATATAATTATGCAGATGATTGACAAGTTTGATGTCGTTGCCATAGGTCCAGGTTTATCAAGAAATCGTGAGACTATAGCCTTAGTGCAAAAATTATGTAAAGATATACATATACCTAAGGTGATAGATGCTGACGGACTTAATGCGTTGGCAGAGGATAAAAATAGTCTTAATGAACTCGGCGAAAAAACTATTTTGACACCTCATCCTGGGGAGATGAGTAGATTGATCGGCAAGACGACATCCGACGTCCAATCCGATCGTATCAATGTAGCTGTCAATTTTGCAAAGGAATATGGCGTTACATTAGTTCTGAAAGGCGTTCCGACAGTTGTTGCCTATCCGAATGGTGAAGCCTATTTAAATACAACAGGCAATCCGGGAATGGCTTCTGGCGGGACAGGGGACGTCCTGACAGGGACAATAGCAGGATTCTTAGCACAGGGTTTAAATGAAAAGGATTCTGCTATACTTGGTGTCTATATTCATGGGTTAGCTGGTGATTTGGCAAGCATTGACAGAGGCGAATGTGGGCTAATCGCTGGTGATCTGATAGATTTCTTACCAAGAGCAATTAAGAAATTGATCAGCGATTAATGACTAACAATCATCAAGGGGAGAATTTTCTATGAGAACTACGTTTATGATTTTATTCGGTTTGATTTTTATCGTTGTTTCAACAGGCTTTGTCTATTCTGCACAGATGAGCCTTGCTGGTGCATGGAGTTTTGACGAAGGCACAGGCAAAATTGCAAAAGATTCTGTCGGAGGCTTGAACGGTGAACTTAAAGGTAGCGTATCATGGACACAAGGGAAATTTGGCAATGCAATAAAATTTCCGGGCAAAGGCGATAGCTATGTTAGTATTCCTCATAAGGATTATATGGACGCAGATGCCTATACTTTCGTCGCTTGGACAAAACTTGAGGCGGTAAGCTGGCAATATATCGCATGGAAAGATGGTCTTGTTTGGCCTGAACAGCATCTGAAAAGACATATAGATATTTGGGTGCATGACGCAGATTATCCCGTCTTGATGTGGCATGCGGAAGGTGGAGAAGGGAGGCTTGATGGGAAAAAAATCATAGCTGATGGCACATGGCATCACATAGCTAAATGGTATGACGGCAAAAAAGTTAGGCTTTATATTGATGGTGTGATGGATGGCGAAACAGACTCAAAAGGCAAAATTTTAGTGAATGGTGAAGACCCGCTTTGGATAGGTGCAAGACCTGGCGATGTTGCAGCAACAGGCATTATTGATGAAGTGGGATTTTTCACAAAGGCGTTGTCAGAATCAGAACTTAAAACTGCGATGAATCAAAGCCTTACTGTCCTTGCAGGAGTTGAGCCATTAAATAAAATGCCAACAATGTGGGG
>DTPJ01000233.1 GCA_011334435.1 Candidatus Poribacteria bacterium
AGAGAGACCAGAGGTTAGGTTAATAAATTAGTTCATTAAACATGGAGTAATATTTATTAAGGTTTTAATGTGGTGAAAAACCTTACAGGAGGAGTTTGCCCTTTTCCCTTTATTTTTTTTGACTAAATAACTTTAGATAAAATATAATTTTGTTGGAGTATATGTTGAGGAATTTCTACTTCAGGATTATTTAGCTTGATTTTGATGGCAAATATAGATTAAAATATAACCAATGAATCTATGGAGACAAAACTATGAGTGTAATATTTATAACAGGTGGCGCAAGAAGCGGAAAAAGCAGTTTCGCATTACAATTGGCGAAAAAGCTCGGAGGTAAAGTAGCTTTTATCGCTACCGCACAAGCTGGCGATGAAGAAATGCAAAATAGAATACAGATCCACAAACAAGATCGCCCTAATGAATGGACAACTATTGAAGAACCCTTTGATGTTGAATCTGCTATTGAGTCTGCAAAAGGACATAATGTGGTGATTGTTGACTGTATTACACTGCTTCTAAGTAACCTTATATGCTCATCAGAAAATTTCAACGATACTTCTTGGATATTCACAAAGATAGAAAATCTGATTGAATCGGCTAAAAAGTTTGTCGGAACGGTGATAATAATATCAAATGAAGTCGGCATGGGGATTGTTCCAGAAAATAGGCTTGCTAGGGAATTCAGAGACCTTGCAGGAAAGGCAAATCAGATGATAGCCAATTCAGCAGATCAGGTGTATGTTTGCTTTTCAGGTATTCCTATTTTAATAAAGAGTTCAGGAGAAATTGATGGACAAAATTATTTCAACGCTTGAAAAAATAAATCCAATTGATAGCTCACTATTAGAATCAACACAAATTCGCCTTGATAATCTCACTAAACCGAAGGGAAGTCTTGGCAGACTTGAAGAATTCGCTAAAAGGATAGTCGCTATAACAGGAAAGAGAAATCCATCATTAGCGAAAAAAGTTATAATCACAATCGCAGGTGATCACGGCATAACAGAAGAGGGCGTAAGTGCGTATCCGAGCGAGGTTACGCCTCAGATGGTCTATAATTTCCTCCGCGGAGGTGCCGGAGTCAATGTTTTAGCAAGACATGTAGGAGCGGAAGTCGTTGTAGTTGACATGGGCGTCGCTGTGGAACTTGCATCTCATCCTGATCTGATAGTAAGAAAGATTGCTATGGGAACGAAAAATTTCGCCAAAGGTCCCGCAATGTCAAGGGAACAGGCAATCAAAGCTATTGAAACAGGTATAGAGATCACAGAGCAGATAATCAATGAAAAAAAAGTTGATATAATCGGCACAGGGGAAATGGGCATCGGCAATACTACTCCCAGCAGTGCTATAACCGCAGTATTTACAAATAAACCTGTTCAGGAAGTCACAGGCAGAGGCACAGGCATAGACAATGAAACTTATGCCCGAAAAATATCTGTCATACAAAAAGCGATTGAACTAAACAAACCAAATCCCAAAGACCCCATAGATGTTTTAGCAAAAGTCGGCGGATTTGAGATCGGAGGACTTGTTGGTGTAACTCTCGCTGGCGCTGCGAATAAAATTCCAGTTGTAATTGACGGCTTTATATCAAGCGTCGCTGGTCTTATCGCTGTTGAGTTAAAATCAGATGTGAAAGATTATATCTTCGCTGCTCATGCGTCAGTTGAAATAGGGCATAAAGCGTTACTTGATAGAATGCAATTAAAACCAATACTTGACCTTAATATGCGTCTCGGAGAAGGAACTGGTGCCGCTCTTGCTATGGGACTTATTGATGCGGGAGTTAAAATCCTCAATGAAATGGCTTCTTTTGAAGAAGCTGGCGTATCAAGAGAAAAATAATTGAGAGAGGTAAAAATAACTCTAATGAAAATTGAATACCTAAATATTGAAAACTCAAAATGCTTAGTTGATGTCTATAATGAACAGCTTAAAGGGACGCCTTACTTTTACCCTGTAACGGTTGATGAATTTGAAGATGGCATCCGTAACCGACTAAATCATGGTGAAAAACTATACTCAGAGAAAATTATAATCGGCAAAAAAGACGATAAAATCTTGGGATTTGCCCATGTTTCTGTTGGTGAAGCAAAGCAATTTGGACAAGCAAGAAATGGCGGATTTATACATTTCTTGACATACAAGTCTGGCTATCGTCCAATAGGGCAGGCTATACTTGATGAATGTGAGAAATATCTCCGTAGTTTCAATGTTCCGCAGATATGGGCATTTTTGCATTCAAACAATTACAGATTTTATCATCTCGGATTTGGTTATATCTCAGACAAGATCGGTCATGTTTTGGCACTTTTCCGTATGAATGAATACGAAATTGATTTGGGCGAGATATTTATGAGTTATCCGGGATATGAAATATCTGAGCCTAAACTACCTGATAATGATATAAAGATAGAAGTTGTTCAAAAACATGGTTTGGGCAAACTACCAAACTTATATATTTCCGCTGTCAAAGATGAAAAACAGATCGGTGAGTGTGTTACTGTCTCTGCTGGTGAGTTTTATCGTGCAGATGATGCCCAAGATTGGTTTTTTACGACGTGGCTTGGGATTGATGAAAAAGAGCAAGGGAAAAAATTAGGAAAGTATCTTTTGCAGAGAACACTTTGGGAAATGAGTAAGATCGGCTATAAAAACGCTATCATAAGCACTAATATAAAAAACTTCCGCGCTCAGTTATTCTACACAAATTTTGGCTACAAAGTGATTGATACAGGCTATTGTTTAGTTAAAAAATATCAATAGAAAGGGATATTATGAATTTATCAAGCAATGCCCAATTAGCGTTAGATACTATCTTACATAAGCAGACAAAAGGCATCCCTACTTGGCTTATCCATGTTATGCAGCATGATCAAATTGAGCGTCTCGCAGGTGTCCAGCCCGGCGATTATAAAAAAGACCCTGAAAAAACATACCTTGCTTATCTTCATAACGTCGGAGTTTGCTCGCTTGATCAATATATCCCCACTAATCCTTTAACTATGGGCGATAAAGGCTATGAAGGCACACAAAGAGGGGCGACAACAGGTGCAGAAAAGATAATTGTTGATGGCATTGTGATAGACTCTCCAGAAGCAGTTGTTGAACATTTAGAAAAATTCGTGTTCCCTGCTATGAAAAGCTGGACAATCGGATTTGATGAGGATACGAGGGTTAAGCAGATATTAGATGGTGAGGCAAATATTCAGCAAAAACTCGGCGATTCTATATTAAAAACAGGTTATGGGTTTATATGGTTTCCACATTTTCGTTATACTACTTATGGATATGAAAACTATCTCATGGCTTATGCACTTTATCCTGAAATTATGGAAAAGGATTTTTCGCTTCAAGCAGATTATATGCTATTAAATAATAAAGCATCTGCACGTGCATATCAAGAAGGAGGGCTTCCACCAGTTTATCGCCTTGACCACGATATGGCTGATTCAAAAGGGACGCTTGTAAATATTAAAACACTGGACAAAATTTGGTTTCCGTATTTCGCGAGATGTCTTGAACCAATGTTGAAAACAGATGTCCAAATGATTTGGCACTGCGACGGAAATCTTATGGAGATGGTCCCAAGATTGCTTGATGTTGGTCTCAGAGGATTTCAGGGGTTTCAATACGAGTGTGGTATGGATTACGAGAAAATCTGTAAAATGAAGACAAAAGAAGGAAATGATCTGTTAATCATAGCTGGTGTATCTGTAACCACAACGCTTCCTATGGGAACGCCTGATGATATAAAAGCACAGCTAAAATGGCTTGTTGAAAACGGTCCTAAAACGGGATTATTCCTTGCGGGGACAAGCTCTATAACTCCGGGTGTGCCTTGGGAAAATATAAAGACGTTTGTTGAAGGATTAAATTATTACAGAGTTCACGGAAGGGGTTAATAGTTATGCGAGTTGGAATGATCGGGCTTTCTACGCTTTATTGGCCCATTGCTATCGGTGGAAAACTAAATCAATATAGAGGTGTGGAGTTTCTATCCGCATCAACATTAGGAGTAAGCGAATCTAATATTAAAGAAGTTCTTGGGCTAACAGGTCAAGAATATGCTGATAAATTCAACATTCGCCTTTATGATACACCCGAGGAGATGGTGGAGAAGGAACGTTTGGATACAGTAGTGATAACGACACGACATACAGAACACGCATTTTGGGCTGAAAAGATGGCAAAACTCGGTCTGAATATATACATCCCAAAGACATTTGCTACAACGATTGCCGATGCGGATCGTATTGTTGATGCTCAAAGGCAATATAAAGTTAAAATCGCAGTTGGACCAAGTGCCAGATTTCTTCCGCCTTTTGCATCCGTTAAAAATGCCATTGAAAATGACGCCATTGGCAAACCTTTCTCAATGAGAATCTGCCATCATCACGGCACAATAGACGTCTTTAACAAAAATGACTGGTATCTTGATCCAAAAGAGGGAGGTCCTGAGCTTTCGTTAGGTTGGTATGGCATTGACCTTATTCTTTATATGATGAATGATAAAGTCAAAAGCGTCTTTGCTGAATATGGAAACTTCACTTCCCCAAATAGTCCATTTATGGATTGTGGGAGGATCAATATTAGGATGGCTAATGGCGGAATTGCGTCATTTGATATGTATTTTTGCAATCGTTTGCCATATCCATCTTGGCAGATGGAAATTATAGGTCCCAAAGGTGTCATTAGCATTCATAGAGTTGAAGGGGATTCTACAAAAACAGTTGTAAGTCTTGACAGTGCGAAAGGTTATGAGTTATTGCCTTTGCCAGATCAAACAAGAGATTGGGAGACGTTTTGGGTAGAGGATTTTATAAACGATAGACAACCCGCAATATCCGCAGAGGAGGCGAGATTGATCACAAGACTCTCCTTATCTGCTCTTGAGTCTGCTAATAAAAGATGCCCTGTGGATATAATCTGAACAAGGTTTTCGGCGATGTGCAACTTTAATTGATATTGACAAGATACTTTTAATATGCTAAACTTACAAATGCTAAATTTACGGTTAAATAGATTATAAAAGGAATTCATAAAAGAAATAATTAGGTGAGGAGAAATGGAACAGGCAAAATTAGATGTTGAAATGAGGCAGGGCAGAGGCAAAGGCTCTGCAAGGGCAGTCCGAAGAAGCGGATTAATACCCGGCATAGTTTATGGACATAATCAAGAACCTATAACAATTCAATTTCAGGAACATGGACTACGTAGAATATTCCATCTCGGAGGAGAAAATATCCTTATCAACATGAACATATCAGGTGGACTTACAGAAACCGTCATGATCAAAGAAATTCAAAGAGACCCAGTTTCAAGAAGGGTTATACATGCCGATTTTATGAGAGTTTCATTAGAAGAAAGGGTTACAACCCATATCCCTGTTGTTCTTGTTGGAAATGCTCCCGGCGTAAAAGAGGGCGGAGTTTTAGAGTTCCTGCTCCGAGAGTTGCGAATTGAATGTCAAGCTGGTCAAATTCCAGAACATATTGAGGTTGATATATCTTCACTTGGTATCGGAGACCAAATACGTGTTGGTGATATAAAAGTCCCAGAAGGCATGGTTATACATGATGATTCTGCTACAATAGTTGTCACCGTTGCAAGCCCAACAGTTATTAAAGAAACAGAAGAAGGTGCTGTGCCTGAAGACTTGGAGAAAGAACCAGAAGTTATCAGAGAAAGACGTAAAGAGGAAGAAGAGGAAGAGGAGTAATGAAAATTACTCTGATAGCTATTCTACTATCGCTGATTATTTTAGCGCCATTTAGCGTTAATTCACAAGAAATGTCTATTGATGTTTATGACGCTGATGGCAAAGATATAGGCACATTTAAAATTACAAATTATCAAGGGACACAGTACGTTTTTGTTGAGGAAATTTCAAAACTTTTCGGTGGAACCCGACAAAATCAGCCTTTACTTGGAAGAGTTACGCTGATTATGAAGGATAAACGTATTGTTATATCCCTTGATCGCAACTATATTAAGCTCAACGACACAGAATATAAACTCTCTAAACCACCGATTAACATATCGGGAAAAGTGGCTGTCCCAATTGATTTTCTTACCAAGATTCTCACCAGAACCTTAGGCAAGCGAATTGTCCTAAATCTTGAAGATGGAACATTAGAGCTTACGGATAAACCTTTTGATAAACAAGCTGAATTTGAAGCAGATTTGGGAATTACGTCAAAGGCTTATCATACAAAAACGCGTATTATGATAGACCCTGGTCATGGCGGTTTTGACATCGGCGCAAAAAGCAAAACAGGTATAATTGAAAAAGAACTCACCCTTGAAGTCGCATTGAAAATGAAAGAAATTTTAGAGGCAAAAGGAGTTGCTGATGTTTTCCTCACAAGAAGTGAAGATAGATATATGACCACAGAAGAAAGGGTGAATTTCGCAAATAATCTTCGTGGTAATGTCCTTTTAAGCATTCACTTCAATTGGTCACCATCGCAAAATTCAAAAGGATTTAACATTTATACTAACGGTGACCGAATTCGTATGTCAGCAGAAGGTATCACTGTCACATCCAGTAGCGATATGTTTGCTAATCAGAGTAAAAAGTTAGCTTATGAGATCAAAAATCGCCTTTCAACTGTAATATCAACTGGCGGAAACAATAGAGAAGTGCCTCTTGCTATTGCAAATGGACTTTTTATGCCATGTGTTTTGGTAGAGATATTATATCTTTCCAATCAAAAAGATTTGGATATTCTTTCTAATCCCAATTTTATAGATTATGTGGCAAGAGCGCTTAGTGAATCTGTTTTGGCTTTCAGCGGAATAGCATCAAATAAGGCGGATTAAAATGGTTAGAAAAAAAAGATATAGTTTTCTAAATTCCGGACTTGCTTTATTGTCCTTAATTATAATAGCTATCACAGTTATAACGATCAACAATATGCTTGCACAAGATACAGACGAGGTAACCAAAGATACGCCTGATGAAAACTCAATAGAAATTAAGCTCTATTTCCTCGATCCAGAGGGAAATAATCTTATTCCCGAGAAACGTTATATCAGCCAATATGGCAATATTACAGATCACGTAAAATTAGCTCTTCTTGAGTTATCAAGAGGTCCACAGACAGGGCTAATTCCAACAGTTCCGCAGGGGATCGATCTCCGTGAGGTTTTTATTGACGAAAAACAATGTGCATATATAGACTTAGGAAGATCAATAATGCAAAATCATAACGGAGGAACAACAGGTGAGTTATTAACAATTGCCTCTATTGTGAATACTCTTTCAGAAAGCTTTCCAAAAAATATCCGCAAGGTTAGAATTTTAATTGACGGCAGAGAAGCTAAAACATTAGTTGGACATATAGACATATCCAAACCTATCTTTCCATTCAAATAACTAAGATATATTGTATTCTTTAATTTTTCTATATAAAGTCGCCCGTGATATTCCCAAAATTTTTGATGCCTTGCTCAAATTCCAAGAAGATTTTTCCAACATTTGACTTATATACATCGCCTCAATCTGCCGAAGTGGTAACAAATTATTTTTAACATAATTGGTTTTTTTCCCATTTTTAGATTTGATGTGACTGGGGAGAAAATCAGGAAGAATAGTTTCTTTATCCGCGAAGGCGACTGAATATTGTATTGCACTTTGTAATTCTCGGACATTTCCGGGCCAATCGTATTGCATTAGTATTTTTAAAGCAGATGGCGATATATTATAAATTTTCTTTCCTAACCTTCCAGAATACAATTTAAGAAAATGTTCAGCAAGTAAGGGAATATCATCTTTTCTTTCTCTTAAGGAAGGAAGTTTTATCTCAACCACGTTGATTCGGTAATACAGGTCCTCACGAAAAGTCCCTTCTGCTATGGCTTTGGAAAGGTCTTTATTAGTTGCAGTAATAAGCCTAACATCTACATGGATTGGAATATTTTCGCCTACCCTTCTAATTTCGCCATCTTCAAGAAACCTTAGCAATTTAAGCTGTGTAGATGGAGAAGCATCCCCAATTTCGTCAAGGAAAACGGTTCCGTTATCGGCTTCCTCAAAAAGACCAATTTTTTGTTCGATCGCATCTGTGAAAGCACCCTTAGCATGACCGAAGAACTCAGTTTCTTGAAGACTATCAGGTATAGCTGCACAGTTGACAGGGATAAAGGGGAAATTCTTTCTTGGACTGTTGGAATGGATCGTCCTGGCAACTAACTCCTTTCCTGTTCCACTTTCTCCGGTAATTAAGACCGTTGTATTGAACTTGCTGACCTTTTCAATCAAGTCAAAAACATTAGACATAGCAGATGTAGAACCTATGATATTGGAAAACTTCCCCTTTTCCTTTTCTTGACTCTGGAAAATTCTCACATTAAAAGTGATTTCCTGCTTTTCCAAAGACCTATCAATAACTAATTTTAATTTGTTAATATCTATCGGCTTCGTAATAAAGTCATAAGCATTAGCACGCATCGCTTGAACAGC
The DNA here is from genome assembly GCA_011334435.1 of Candidatus Poribacteria bacterium. Classification (GTDB taxonomy): domain Bacteria; phylum Poribacteria; class DTPJ01; order DTPJ01; family DTPJ01; genus DTPJ01. The sequence goes on from DTPJ01000233.1 coordinate 8,471, forward strand.
AATAGGGATACTTCCGTTACCTGTTATCATTATTACTTCTGTATCTGGCGATGTGTTTTTAATGAATTCTAATACTTCAATGCCACTAATGTTGCCCATCTTGACATCAATAATGGCGACGTCAAAAATGTTATCTTGTGATAATTTAATCGCCGTTTCGCCAGATTCTGCTAATATGACCTGATGATTGTCTTTTTGGAGAAAATCCGATAAAATTTCTCTTATGTTAGGATCGTCATCCGCAATTAAAATATTAGCCACCTCTATTTACCCCTTTTCCTTTATTTGGCTTTGACGTCAAGACAGACTAAATCTCCTTCGTGGTTACGGCAATAAATCTTGCCATTAGAAAGCACAGGAACAGTCCAGCAAAGCCCGTCCAAAACTTTTGCCCGTGCAAGCTCTTTATAGCCATCAGGCACAGCCTCTGCAATAGCAAGAATTCCATTATCACCTAATGCAATGAGTTTTCCATCGGCAATCATAACAGACCCCATCCCAAGCCCTTTTTGCGTCCATTTTACCGCACCAGTCTTGAAATCTATACATCTAAGCTGCTCCATATCAAAACCATATAAACAGCCTTGCCAAAGGACACAGCTATTGAAATGATTCCTCATATTCTTGTTTTTCCATATTTGAGTTAGGCTTTTGCCATCAAATTTATATAACGCTCCTCCTGCATTATAGTTTGATGATATAAAAATATTTGAATCGGAGACAATAGGTGTAACTGCGTTGACATTATAGTCAGTTTTCCATTCTGCCCGAGCAACTTCCTTTCCATCATCAAGATTAAAAATCATTAAACCAACTGTATTAAATACAGCAATAAGAGATTTATTATTATATTGAAAAACAAAAGGAGAGGAATATCCTCCATGATAATTTTGTGTTTTCCATATTAGGTCGCCAGTTTTCTTATTTAATGCTAAATTGAGACTAACTGCTAATATCAGTTTATCACCAAAAACTTGCGGAGAGCAAGAAAATCCCCAATCAGGATACTGAGCGCCGAAATCATCTACGATATGTTTTGACCATATAACTTTGCCTGTATCAGCATTTAAACAAAAAAGATGTCCTTCTCTGCTCAAGATATAGACCGAATTTCCATCAATAATTGGTGTAGAAGCAGGACCAGGGTATCCAGCCCCATCAGCGACACATGGATAAGAATATTTCCATATTACAGAACCATTGTTCACATCAAGACAATAAACTATATCAGTTTTATCAATATTGCCAACCGTATATACACGATTTTTGCTTACAGAAACAGACGAATAACCTGTTCCAACGGAAGTTTTCCAAAGCACCGTAGGACCACCATCAGCCCATTTTGTTGACCAGCCCTTCTCTCGTG
>DTPJ01000767.1 GCA_011334435.1 Candidatus Poribacteria bacterium
AATTTCTTTTACAAGAATATCTTTTAATACAAATCCCGCTTCATCACTTCCTATGGCTATGCGCATATTTTTAATACCTCTTGGAATATTATCCAATTAAAGGTTTTCTATAATTTTTTCCAAATTCCTCTTACCTTTTACAGCTAACTCTTCTCCAGTGCTGGCAAATTTCCTCCAAATTGCACATAATCCATTAAGCTCTTCAAATGATGGATCAAAAGACTCTATGCACATAGGTCCAGTATATTGTATATCTTTCAAGGCAATAAAAAATTCTTTCCATGGGACAAGTCCTGTCCCAGGGATGCCCCTATTATTTTCACATAGATGTACATATCCTAAATATTCCTTGCCACAGATTTTGACAGCATCAGTAAATGAAGTTTCCTCCCTAATCATGTGAAAAGTATCCAAATGTACTTTTACATTATCATATCCAACATCTTTGCAATACTTAACTGCATCTTCTGCAATATTTAAAAAATGAGTTTCAAATCGATTCACTGGCTCAACACAAATCGCAATATTGCCCTGCTCAAGAGCATATTGAGCAATTTTCTTCATTGCTTTAACGGATGTTTCCCATTCTTTTTCAGTACGAGGTTTCCCAGTAAGATATCCCCATGCTGCATAATTTACTCCTCCTATAATCTGAGACCCAATTTCAACATTAATATCGATAAGTCGTTTCATCATGTCTATTCCATTTTGAACAATTTTCGGATCATTTGAAATAAGATTTGTTGAACGATTCAATGTTGTGGAAGTGACTACTTGCAAATCTATGTCATTTAATTTTCTTTTTACTTCTTCTGTAGGGAAAGTTTCTGGATGAGATATTGAAATGTCTATTGTCGAAAACCCTAATTCTTTAGCTTTATCTATAATGTACAAATCACGCTTTGAAAAGTTTTCACTCCAAATAAAAGAATCAACACCTATTGTGAACATAAAAACCTCCTCATGACTAATTATTCCAAATTTCTATGTCTCTCGATAATTTCATCAATATTAAAGTTATTTTGATTTATCATTTCCAATATTATTGAATCAAATAGAATCAACAAACTTTGTTCAAATAAGTTCCCCATTATTTGTTTTGATTTTACAAGATTCATGCTTCCAAGGTAAACTGTAGCTGGAATAAATATTACCAAGTCAGCTAATTTAACTGATTTACGAGTTATATCTCCGGTAATAATGGCAATTTTTGATCCAATTGTTTTTGCTTTTTCTATTATGTAATGAATATGCCCAATTTCGCCACTTCCTGAGGTTGCAATAAGCAAATCATTTTCTGATAATGATGGCGTAGTGTCATCCCATATCCAATGAACATTAAATCCTAAATGCATCAATCTCATGGCAAATGCTCTTGTGGCTAATCCTTCTCTGCCCACTCCTACTAAAATAATTTTCTTAGCATTCATAATATATTGAGTTAATTTTACAGCATTTTCATTTTCAATTGTATTGAAAACATCATTTAATTCTTTTAATATATCTTTCTGAATTTCTTTCAACATAACTACCTCCTTTAATGATTAGATGAATATTGGGATATATATTCAATACTATATTTTACTTCTTTCATTACTTCTTCACGATTCATTTCAAAAGGGAAAATTAGCTCAAGATAGCCGATTATTTTTTCACCAAGCAAGTTATTGATATTTTTAAATACATTTTGATCAACAATTCCATTTTGAGAAAAGCCCCAATGTCTATCCAAAACACCATCTGTTTGCTGTATATGAAGAGAATCAATGTAATCTCTGCAAATATTTATCCATTTAACAATATCAGCATTTTCTTTCAATAAAGGCTTATAAAGCGCATGCCCCAAATCAATTAATAACATAATTGGAATTGATGCAATCTTTTCAAAATCTTTCATCAATTGCAGCGAATCATCAGGAGAATTAGGGATTTCGTTAGAAAGCGGTGTCGGTTCTACTAGAATTTTTTTAAGACCTTTCATCTTCGCATAAACAGAAAGCTCTGCAATATTTTCAATCAGCTCATTATAAAGCTCATATTTTTTATTTTTATTATCATAATCTTCTATTGCTATTCCACCTAATGGAGTACCAATTATATCTATTCCCATTTCTGAAGCTAGATCAATAGCTCTTTTGAAATAAATCTTTGAGATATTTCTCTGTTCTTTTTCTTTTGATAAAAGTTGAGGATAAGTATAAGAAGCAAGGCCCCCAAAAGAAGAAAGAAGATTTAAACCTTGATCCCTGAATACTTTTGCAAATTTGTATGCAATTTTTTTTCGTTTTGATGCAGGCCACCATGGATCAATTATATCCCAAGAAAATTGTACATAATGAATATTTAGTTCTTGTCTTATAAATGATGCTAATGTTTCAGGGTTTTGCCATTTTTTAGTCGCAAAAGATAAATTTATACCAATTCTCATTTTATTTTGACCTCCTATTCAATTAAAGTAGTTTTTAATTGTGAGCTTTTTTCTTGTTTTTCAGACATAATATTTGATAATGCACCAATAGCAATTGCAATGACTACAATTATGCCACTAACAGCTGTTTGCCAATATGGCGATACACCAAATAATACAATCATATTTTGAATAATTATTATTACGCTAATTCCCAAAATAGCTCCTATTGGTTCGCCAACTCCTCCTGTCAAAGAAACGCCGCCAATAACACATCCAGCAATTGAGTTTAATGGCCAACTCTCACCAATACCAGGTTGGGATGTTCCAAGTCTTGCAACCATAAGCACGCCGGCTATAGATGATAAAAATCCTGCTAAAGTGAAAACAAAAATCCTTATATTATCGACATTAATTCCCAATATCTTGGCTGCTTCACTGTTATTACCCACAGCATAAATATAACGTCCTGGCCTAGTAAATTCCGCCATTAGTATTATCAATATTGTAAATATAATCATGAATATAAATGGGGTTGGAAGCTTAAATATATATCCTTGACCCAGAAAATATATATTCTTTGGTATATTGGTAATTGCACGCCCTTGTGTAAATACCAAATTGAATCCGCCATATACTCCGCTCATTCCTACAGTAACTACTAGAGAATTCAATTTAAGTTTAGAGACCAATAGTCCATTTATTAGCCCTAGAAAACTACCAAACACCAAACATAAAATAAGCGATAAAAATGGATTTACCTTCATTTGAACCATAAGGATGCCTGCTATTACTCCTGATAGAGCTGATATTTTGCCTAGAGATAAATCAATATCTCCAAGAATCAATAGCAAACATTGTGCTAAAGTAATTAATCCAATAAAAGCTAAATCTCTTAACAATGATTGAATATTATAATAATCTAAAAAATATTTAGAAAATATGCTTGATATGATTATTAAGAATATTAATATAATTAATATGTTAAAATACGATGTTTTTCTTAATACTCTAAAATTATTTTTAAAAATAGAATAATTCTTCATGAATTATACTCCTTATTTATTGCTAAAGAATATCCATTTCTATTGATTTGACCAATCATAGCGCTAATAATCTCAGTTCTAGTACAATTATCTGCATTGAACTCGCCTGATATTTGCCCTCTATATAAAACTAGTATTCTGTTCGAGCATTTTATTACTTCATCTATTTCTGAAGATATTAGTATTATAGAAATATTATATTTTTCTACTATTTCTTTCATGAGGCGATATATTTCGGCTTTTGCTCCAACATCTATACCTTTTGTTGGCTCATCAAATATTAACAATTTTGGCCTTTTTCTCATTGCTCTAGCGATAATTACTTTCTGCTGGTTGCCTCCGCTAAGGAAAATTATTTTATTATGTGGAGTATTTGTTTTTATATTATATTCTTTTATTAAATCAATTGCACACTTTTTTTCTTTTTTATTTGAAATAAAAAACCCTTTTTGTAGCTCATCCAGAATCATAATTGATATATTTTGAATAACTGAAAGATATGGGAAAATGCCCTGTTTTTTTCTTTCTTCAGGTAAATATAAAATACCCAATTTTTTTGAAAGAATAGTTGAGGGCTTCTTTACTACAATGGAATTGTTAAAAGAAAAGGAACCTTGCCAAAATGGTTTATATCCTATCAAACCTTGAACTATTTCTGATCTACCTGAGCCTACAAGCCCTGCAAATCCTAATATTTCACCTTCTTTTATTTCAAACGAGATATTTTTATATCCTTTTCCACTTATATTATTAACTTTTAGAATTGATTTTGAATTTATATCGCATTTTGGTCTATATTTTGCATTCGGATCTAATTCCTGGCCAACCATCTTTTCAATTACCCATTCCATTGATACATTCTTTATATCTGCATCACCAATTTTCTGTCCATTCCTTAATATTGTTATACAATCTCCAATTGCAAATACCTCTTCTAATTTATGAGATATGAATACTATTGCTTTACCTTTTTTTTTAAGATCAATTATAACACTAAATAATCTTTCAATATCATCAGAAACAAGGCTTGTTGTAGGTTCATCAAGCATAATAATCTCTGCACTTTGATTTTCTACTGCATGTGCAATTTGAATCAATTGCTGCTCAGATATTGATATATCACCAACCTTCTCTTCCGGTTCTGCATTAATGTGATATTTTCTTAATATTGGTTTTGCTAATTCATATACCTGCTGTAATTTAATCATTCGTTTTTTATATATTTGGGAGTTATAAGGCAGAATTAGATTTTCCGCAACTGACAAATTAAAAAACAAATCAATTTCTTGAGGAACATAAGATATTTTTCTAAATAATAATTTTTCACTAAAAGGATTTCTGCCAAATATTGTAATATTACCTTCATCAGGCGCATAATTTCCAGTTAATACTTTAATTAAAGTAGATTTCCCTGCACCATTTTCTCCAACTAAACAATGAATTTCCCCTTGTTCAATAGAGAAATCCACACTATCAAGAGCTAGTACACCAGGAAAACGCTTTTTTATCCCTTTTGCAGCTAGAACTTGCATTAAAGCGCATCTCCCTTCTTTGGAATAAATGAATACTGCTAAAAGAGCTATTATAGTAGCTCTTTTAGCAGTTCAAATTAATCAATCTTATTTATTTGCCTTTAGCCATGCATCAAGATTGCTCTGAGTGATAACATCAATTCCAGTATCAACCGTTTGAGGTACTCTTCCACCAATACTTGCTTGCCAGAGCATCAATACAGTAAAGGCCCCCTGAGCTCGTGGAATAGTTGAAGACAAACCATCAAATATTCCATCCTTTAGTCCGGCTACAATATCGGGCAAGCTATCCATAGCTACTACTTTGACTTTCCCAACTTTTCCAGCTTCCCTGATTGCTGCAGCTATACCAGCTCCAGTAGCGTCGCAGTTGAGATAACCTGCAAGATTTGGATGAGAAGCAAGAACGGCTGCAGCTTGCTGCTGCGCTGTATTTATATCATCATTATCAATCCCACCATCAACAATTTTGATATTAGGATACTTTTTTAAAACTGCCAAATGCGCTTCATACCTTTCCTTGTGATTTGGTGCTGTTGGGAACCCTTGCATTACTGCAACTTCGCCTTTATAACCAATTAATTTTGCCACCATCTCTGCAGCAATAGTCGCCTGTTCAGTAAAATTATTCCCAACGCTTGGGATGCCTGATCCCGGAGGAGAAGGAGAATCAAAGACTATCAGCTTAATTCCTCTTTTCATGATTTCTTCCAAGACCTGCTTATTCCCAGAAGCATCAAGAGGATCCACAGCAATGCCGTCTGGCCTTGTTGCAGCAACTTGCTCAAGTATCTTGTTTTGCTGGGTAACATCAGCAACAGTTGGAGCAATATAATCAATCTTGATTTTTACCCCCAATTCTTTTTCCATTAATTTAGCTTGCTCCAATGCGCCTTTGTTGACCTCATCAAACCATGGATGTACAACTTTAGGTACAATTACAAAGCGAAAGTCTTTTGCTGAAGCTACTCCGACAAGAGCAATCGCTAGAAATAAAAAAACAGCTTTTCTCTTAAACATGATAACCCCCTTTGAAAAAATCAGAAAAAATGAAAAAAATTATTAAAAATCTTTAGGCTTTTTAGCATCACCTCCTTTATTAGATAGTATGCAATCTACTAAACTTTTAACTGCAAAATTTATGCCATTATATTTTTAAAATCAAAAAATATTACAATTACTTGAGTTTCAATTAAATATTATTATTAGCAATTTTATGTTTGACAAATTTGGCCACAAATACATATAATGAGTGTTACAAAAGAGGACACTCCAGTGTATAAGGATCGCACATATGCCAAAACTGCTCATTGTCGATGATAATCGAAAAGTTGCTAAAAGCCTTGAAAGCATTTTGGGAATTGCTGGCTATGAGTGCCGTTATGCTGCTACATCTTCTGAAGCCTTGTTATTAGTTAAAGAAGACTGGCCTGATGTTGTGCTGCTGGACATAATGCTTGGCTCTGAAAATGGCATAGATTGTCTCCGAAAAATTAAAGAAGAGCATATTAATTTACCTGTCATTATGATTACTGGCTATGCAACGATTGAAAATGCTGTGTTATCCATGAAATTAGGAGCTTTCGACTTTATTCAAAAGCCACTCAATTTTGATCACCTAAAGCAAATTATCAACAATGCAGTCAGACTTAAACAGCTACAGAATGAAAATAAATCACTACATGCACGTCTTTCTGAGCTTGGCCCCAAGCTTCTATTCCGTTCAGTAGTTATGAAGGAGCTTTTCATTCAGGCTCAGCGTATTGCATCTACTGATCTACCAGTATTTATCAAAGGAGAAACAGGAACGGGGAAAGAACTCCTGGCTGATTTTATCCATTCTGAATCTTTGCGGCGAGGGCGGCAGCTAAATAAAATAAATTGCGCTGCTTTCCCTGAAAGTTTGCTAGATAATGAGCTATTTGGCCATGAAAGAGGTGCTTTTACAGGAGCGACCGGAATATTTAGAGGGATTTTTGAGCGTTCTGATGGGGGTACTCTGTTCCTTGATGAAATAGGTGATATGCCGATGACTATCCAAGCAAAAATATTAAGAGTACTTCAAAATTCTGAAATTCGACGTCTTGGAGGAAGCGAGACTATTAAATTAAATGTGCGTTTTATTGCTGCAACAAATAAAAACCCAGAGATATTAATAAGAGAAGGATTGTTTCGCGAAGATCTTTTCTTCAGGCTAAATGCTATCACACTTTGCATGCCGCCATTGAGGGATCGACTCGAAGATATTCCTCTTCTCGCTGAACATTTTTTGAATGAATTTAGCGCTACAACTAATTGGCGCCAACGTGAATTTGCTCCTGAAACCATGCAGGCGCTTATGTCGTATTATTGGCCAGGCAATGTGAGAGAATTAAAAAATGTAGTAATGTATGCATGCGCAATAGGTCAGGGACATGAAATCAAGCTTTCTGATCTTCCACCAGCTATTAATAATAATCATAATAGCACTTTACTCAGAGGGGCTAAAGAAATTTCTATATTAGATCAACTTATTATTCCAAGATCTCAAGAATATACAAGCAAATACGGTTCAGACCCTCGATCTGTAGCTGAAGCGGAAATTATTAAGTCAGTACTTGTCCAATGCGGGTTCAACAAAAAAAAATCTGCCGAAATTCTTAAGATGAGCCGAAATACTCTTTATAGAAAAATATCTCAATATGGTATTCTGGATGGAGAGCAATCACAATGAGCAATTCTGGCACCTGGTTGGTTGAACTAAGAAATATTTATCATTCTTATGGTTCTGTCCCATCTTTAAATGGTGCAAGTCTTTATATAAAAAAAGGAGAAATTCATGCACTTGTGGGAGAGCACGGAGCGGGCAAATCAAGCCTTGCATCAATTATTACTGGTGATATAATTCCAGCATCTGGACATATTATATTCGATAATCAACCGATTCATATGCATCAGTCGCAGAACTCGTTAAGACATGGCGTAAAAGCAGTATACCAAAAAGTCCTGCTTAATCGCAACTTTACAGTTGGAGAATGCATATATTTTGCAAACAGAATCGTTAATCATGGTATATGGATAAATCGAAAAAAAATGGAACAAGTTGCTTCAAATCTTTTTATGCATTATGGCATTCGGATCGACTCAAAATCTCAAATTAGTTCCCTCAATATTTCAGAATTGACCGTTGTTGAAATTTTCCGTTGTCTGCAAACAGAAACAAATCTTTTAATAATAGATGAGCGATTAGATTATCTTTCCACTGAGCATTATCATATAATTGTCAAGTTATTAAGAGAAAGAGTCTCGCAAGGATTAGCAGTACTTTTAATAACGCATAAAATCGAAGACATTCATGATGTTGCGAATAGAGTCAGCATCATGAAGAGTGGAAAAATAGTTGTTACTGATGATGTAAGAAACATCGATAAATTCAGTCTGTTACGACTTACCTATACACAATTCAATCGATCTCAAGATATCGATGAAGAATTTCGTAATTTCAATAATCTTCTAAAGTACAATGAAGCAATTCTTAGATTTTTGCCGGTTAATCTTCTTGTAACTGATTTACAAGAAAAAATAGCTCTTGTGAATAATAGTTGCGCTGAATATTTTAATCTACGAGATGATTATTTCCACATTAGCCTTTCAGAATTTCTAGGATCTAGCAATTCCGATGTCTTAGACATGTTGAGAGAAGCTCTTCATTCGGGAGAAGAAAGGACATATTATCGTGTAAAAATGATAACTCCGCAGGGAGAATTGATTACAAATATTAAAACTATGCCGATACGTGACATGAATATGGTAATTGGCAATATCATTATTATTGAGGATATTTCTGAATTCGAGAAACTCCAAGATAAACTTATTCTTTCTGAAAAATTAGCTTCAATCGGTTTGCTGGCAGCGGGGGTTGCCCATGAGATCAATAATCCACTAGAAATCATTTACAATTATCTTGTATTTTTGAAATATAACATCGCAGATGATAATCTTTTAAAGATAATAGATACTATACAAGGGGAGATGACTGCTATTTCAGATATTGTCAGCAATCTTGTTACTTTTTCAAGTAAAAGCATAACTGAACTAGAACTCTTGAATATTGATTCTATTCTTAAAGAGATTATAGATTTATTAAAATTCAGTGCAATGCAAAAAAAAATAAAGCTTAATTTTTTAGCAGGAACAGAGCAATCCAGAGTGCGTCTCAATCGCAACGAATTTAAGCAGGTTATACTCAATGTCATAAAAAACAGCTTTGAAGCTATGCCCGAGGGGGGCAATATTAATATTTCTACATTGCTTATAAAAATCGGAACAGCTCCATTTGTACGAATAGTGGTGAGTGACACCGGCCCTGGAATACCAGACTATCAACTAAAGAATATTTTCTTGCCTTTTTACTCTACAAAGAAAGGGCAAGAGAGCAATCTTGGTCTTGGGCTTTCCATAAGCTATTCTATAGTCCAAAAATTCCAAGGAACCATGAGTGCCTATAATAATCCTGAAGGCGGATGCAGTATCATTATAGAATTGCCTGCTATTTAATAGCAAGCGCAAATTTTACTACGCCCGCCTGGGCTTGAAAACCTGAGCATTTTTTCTTTGAAAGAAGTGTCAAAGCCTGAATTACTCCATCTGGCATTGTACAGTCCGCGGTATAGGAAATGCAGCTAATACACTATCTTGAAAACAAATAGCAACAATTAGCTTTAAAATTTGTTATACCGCGGCAGCAGCTTTCCTCTCACCCGCAGAAAGAACTTTTTTCGGCAAGG
>DTPJ01000766.1 GCA_011334435.1 Candidatus Poribacteria bacterium
CATAAAGCCAATCTGAAATATTATGTAGCTATGTATGAGCAAACTTGTCATCACAAGATTATTAATCCTATGGTAGTTCAAATGTTATTAAGTATTTTCACAGTAACTTAACATGAGCCAAAACTTTTATTAAAGAAAAAGTCTTCCTTTATATGCCAATTTCTATTTCAAGTACTTCATAATGATCTGTCATACTAAATAATAAACTGTCATGCTGAACGAAGTGAAGCATCTCAATAGTTCTTCGCTGACGCTCAGAATGACACTATCATCAGTTATTATTTTGCCATTTATTTGTAGAAACCGTGTTGAGATCAAACATATCAGTTTTAGCCATAGCAAATTCTCGTTCATTAGCTTCCTCAAATTCTCGCTCTTTGGGAGATTCAAGGGCACTTCTAAACTGAATCTTATATAATCGGCTATAAAGCCCATCATTTTTTATAAGCTCGCTATGCTTTCCTGTCTCAACAACCCTTCCATTTTCAAGGACAACGATTATGTCAGCACTATGAACCGTTGATAACCTATGGGCTATAACGAAAGTTGTCCTATCTTTTACTAATCTTTGAATAGCTGTCTGTATAAGCATTTCTGTCTCTGTGTCAACAGAAGAGGTAGCTTCGTCTAAGATTAATATTCTCGGATTTGCTAATATCGCTCTGGCAATGGAAACACGTTGTTTTTGTCCGCCAGATAGCTTAACTCCCCTTTCTCCAACAATTGTTTCATAACCTTTCGGCAATTCCATAATGAAATCATGTGCATTAGCTGCTTTTGCTGCGGAAATTATCTCTTCATCAGTGGCGCCTATTTTGCCATAAGCTATATTAGCTTTGACAGTGTCATTGAATAAAAACGGGTCTTGAAGCACTATCCCCATTTGATTTCGCAATGATCTTTGCTTAATGTCTTTCAAATTATAGCCATCAACAAAAATGTCACCAGAAGTTGGATCATAAAACCGAGATACCATATTGATCGCAGTTGTTTTTCCTGCCCCACTAGGTCCAACGAAAGCTACCATCTGTCCGGGATAAACCTTGAAACTGACATTTTTAAGAACTTCAATCCCTTCTACATAGCTAAATGAGACATTCCTGAATTCCACTTCTCCACGTATAGATTTAAGATCAATTGCATCTTCTTTATCTGCTACCTCAGGTTTTGTGTCCAATATTTCAAATACTCTATCAACAGAAGCTAATGCTCTGATTATAAAGTTGAAAAACCTGCTGACCCCCATTATAGGACCATAAAGCATATTTACATAAGGGAAGAAAACGATGAACATTCCGGGCGCCATCTCTTGTCTGAGAACTTTTATACCGCCAAATAGAAGGACTATCAGCGACCCTGCTTGCATAAGTAATCCAATCAAAGGATGGAAAGCTGTATTTAGATAGCTAACCTTTACTTGTATTTTACGGTTTTCATTGTTTATCTTCTTAAATCTGTTAAGCTCATAATCTTCCCTTGCAAAGCCTTTTATTATGCGAATTCCTGATATATTGTCTTGGATAACAGCGTTAAGATCGCCAATTTTTTCACGTAACAACCTGAAACGTTTTCTCATAAATATACCGAAAGAAACGGTTGCAAAGATCAATATTGGAGTGACAAGAAGCGACAAGACAGTCAATTGCCAGTCCCATTTAATACAGAGATAGAGTATCCAAAATAACCTTAACATATCTGTAATAAACCAGATTACAGGTCCAACTATTACATCTTGCAAAGAGTCTATATCATTAACGATGCGTGACATAAGGTCGCCTGTCCTGCGGTCTTCAAAAAATCTCAGTGATAAATTTTGGAGATGACTATAAGCGTGATTTCTCATATCAAAGGTCAGAGTATTGCCAAGTTTTGTCATTATAAAGCTGTTGGATACAGATATTGCGTTTTCCAATAGATAGAAAAAGAGAAATGACATCGCTAATACAACAAAAGTAACTATAAATCTATTTCTGTTCGGCATCCATCTGTTCGCGACATAATCGGTAACTTTATTGATGATAGGTTCTATGGTAAGTGTCTTTGATCCTCCGCCTCTTGGTGAGGTATTTCGTGGTTCTATCGCTCTATTTGGTGTGTCACTTTGAATTTTCTCGCTTCCAGCTTCCCATATCTTATTTATGGCGACGCCAGTTACTTGGGTGGGCAGAATTGATGTAAAAGAGGTTATCCCTGAGAGTATTAAGACTATTAATGCAAGATACCAGTAAGGGCGTGCATAGCGAAGTAGTCTAATGTATGTCTTGGCAGACTTGATCGCTGTTTGGCGATTTTTATTTATCCAATATTTAATGCCATTGATAAATCCCTCTGGTCTCTTTTCTTCTGGTTTAAATTCTTCTTCTGGGAAACGATGAAAACCGAAATGTCTATGCACATTCAATCTCCTTGCCAATCACTGATCACTGATTACTGATCACTGATCACTTTTCCGTTATCGTTTCATCTATTTTAACTCCAAAATGTCTTCCAGCTCCTTCTATATAGACGAGAACTTCGTCAAAAAGTCTAAGTTTAGTTACAGAGATCGGAGAACCATCGGGTTGAGTTAGTCTTATAGTCTCGGCGTTTTGCAGGACAAGCGAAATTGTCTGCCCTTCGTATTCTGCCTCAACTAACATCATAGGTCTTCTTTCTATCTTACTTCTCCCGACAAAAGATATTTCTGTTTTGCCATCTGCATCAACTATTAGAACTTGATCGCCTGATCTAAGATCAGCTAAATACTTGGTTTTTCCATCAGGCACTCGGATATAGGCATGAACCGCTCCTGCATTAACTCTGAATGGTCTGGGATCGCAATATAGAGTTTCTATATTCTCTGCACGAATTAAGAACATACCGCTACTTGAATTTCCAACAAGCATTCCTTGACTTCCGACCATGTTTGTGCATGTATCAACACAAACTCTATCCGCAAGACCAAGTTGTCTTATCTTTGTTATTTTGGCTTTTACGAGATTTATTTTTTCAGATGATTCTTTGATCAATTTCGCTGTTCTCTTTATTTCATTCATATCATCAGTCGCCAATAATACGCCATCAACGCCTTTTTCTAATGCAGAAATAGCTAATTGTGCTTCTTGGTGATCTTGGACATAAGCTATAACATTTTTTGTCTGTGCGACAAGGTTTTCCAACGGGATTATCATCCAATCAGACGTCTTCACTATTACAATCTTTGATGTGCCTAATGATATAGCTTTTTTTTCGTCATCTTTGTTGTTGATCTCTATTTCTACGACTTCTTCGCCGAGTTCAATGTCCCCGTCTTCAGAGACGATATTGACTAATCCTAAATCTCTGACATTTTGAACATTTTCAGCAGATACAACAATTGCATCTACCCCGCTTTCTAATGCAGTTGTGACAAGTTCTCTATTCCAATTTCTAGCATCAAACCAAAATTTTTTCATCTCAGTATCACAAACCTTTTAGTTAGAGATTTACTTTTGTTAGATTCATCAGAAACCGCTATTCGGCATATATAGACACCTGGGGCAACAGGACTGCCTAATATGCTAAGTCCGTCCCATTTTATGCCCTTATTAATGCCAAATTTTCCGCCATCGCTTCCGCTGACAAAATCTCGTTCATAAATAAGATCGCCCGTGATTGTATATATTTCTAATTTGACCGATGAATCTTTGCTAAGAGTGTATTCAAAATTAACTTTGCTGTCTTTCTTTAATTTTATCGGATTAGGATATACGATAAGTTTCCCTAATTCAGGTGAATTAGAGCTTATATGTATTGTCTTGATCACTATGTTATTCCGTCCATCTGTCTCAAATACACGATAATCCGGATTTACTTTGACGATTATCTTTGAATCTCCCCATTCCGAAATGGCAAAGTTAATGTCAATATAAGCCTGAGATTTAGTTGTGATATCAATTTGCTTTTCAGCTATTAATCTAAGAGATCGTTCCAGTGGCACATCTGCTAATACCTGAACGATAACTCCCTTTGCGTCAACATCGCCTATATTATGTATAGTTGCTTTTAGTTGAATATTCTGACCATAAGACGGACTATCAGTAGATAAGACAACATCCTCTTCCCCTATTGCAAGGTCAGGATGCGGGAGTTCATCAATTGGGTCTGCAAGACTCGCTAACGTCGCTACTGCTATTTGACACATACCTGTCATAAGGTTAAAATTCAGTTTATCTATTGTGTCTTCTTCTGTGTGCATATAAGGATAAAACTCTGGGGAGTCAAAGTTAGAATTATCTATACCTAATATCGCATTATATCCGTTTTGCCAGAATGGAGCATGATCGCTATAAACCATATCAGGGTTGAGAATCTTGTTAAGCTTTATTGATGAAATGCCATATCTTTTTTGAACATATAGCATAGCTTCTGCAAGCCATTCTGATCCTAAATTTGTTACTACATCAATATCTGGCGTATCTGGGTCATAGCCTATCATATCTAAATTGATTACACCAGCGATCTCTTCTTTGGATTCTGCAAGCTTTTTTGAATAATATCTACTGCCATGAAGTCCAAGTTCCTCGCCAGAATAGGCTACAAATTTTATAGTTGAGTTAAACTCAAATCTGCTTAAAATTCTCGCAGATTCCAATACCGCGGAAACACCAGTTGCATTATCATCAGCTCCCGGTGCAGGCAATTTTTTCCATTCTAACTGCCAATTCTTCGTTTTTGATGCGACACTGTCATAATGTGCGGAGATTATATATACTTTTTTATCGTTCTCTC
Organism: Candidatus Poribacteria bacterium; assembly: GCA_011334435.1. Taxonomy (GTDB): domain Bacteria; phylum Poribacteria; class DTPJ01; order DTPJ01; family DTPJ01; genus DTPJ01. The sequence continues at coordinate 4,750 of DTPJ01000766.1, forward strand.
CCTTTCCCGGTAAAGTTGCAACCACGTTACGCATCTTATAATGTCCTTGTGTAAGAACTTCATGAGGAAATACGTCATACTCAACTGCTAAACCATATTCCTTAAACTTATTGTATATATAATCTGCGGAATTATCGCAGGCTTCGTCTGATTTATCGTCGGTATCCCTGACTCTGAGGCAAAATCTGCTTTTATAAGGGATATATGGCGGATCTAAGTCCCTATTTTCTTGAAGATCAAGGACATTTCGTTTGAGATTGCTTGTGTTTACAGCTTTCACTATATCACTTATTAAAGCAAAGTCAAATTCTGATTCTGAGATCGGCTTATATTTTGGGGCTTTTTTGGTGAGATCAAGTTTTATGCTTTCTGGAAGCTCAAAAAATTTGAGACCTAAACCTAATAGCTTGATTGAATCTCTTGGATCTATCTTTATCAATAATGATTTATTATAATCAAGCAGGATTTTGCCTAATCCATCTAAATCAGGATAAGACCTCACATATCTTATAAAATAATACGTTGATCCTGCTGATACCTTGTCAATAATTTTGACAGGCATCTGTGCAACTGAGCTTTCATCTCCCTGTGCAATTAAAATATCCTTGCCTTGAAACCTAAATGTCCATCTATCTATTGTAGAGAAAGGAATCTTGTCCAGATTATAAGGTGTTATTGTAAACAAAACATCATCAGCAAACGCAATATTACATAAAAAAATAAAGACCAACGACAAAAAAATCTTATAACGATACTGAGACATATTTTTTCCTTTATTTACATTTCTCTTTTCCAAAAACAAACAAGCGATCCTTTATGATAACCGATCTGAACTAATTCCCAACCATCTACACCTCTACTGTTAAGCAATTCTTTGAATACGTCCATATTTGGTTTCACTACATCGCTAAAAAAGCAATGTCCCTCAGTATCGCAGGCTATTGTCTGATCTGATGGGAATTCCAGTTGGGATACGTCTAATTGCTCAATGGAATGAAAAGATATGTCATATTCCCATTTTTTCATCATTGACCTCCAATTACACAATATTTAATTTGATGCTCTTCTAAGACATCTATTAGCTTTTCAAGCAAATTTGGAGAGTCCATAGCTATTGTTTTCCAGAATTTAATCGCCTGCATTTTCGCCTATTTTAAATAATTCAGACATTCTTATAAACAATAAACGTGACCTCTAAATTTCAACTTTCAACTCATCTACTTCTTTTGGATCAAGACCAACAGCTAATATACTACAAGCTAATATAGGGTTCAAACCTAATTTTTTGGCTTTATCTACTAACTCATCGCTTTCAGTTCCCGGATTGAGATATAGCTCTTTAACGCCTTTCTTTGCGACCTCTTCTATAATTTTAATTCCAACTTTTGGCAGGACATAAAAAGTGGCTCTATCTATCTCATCAGGTATATCTAATATGGATTTATAGGCTTTCAATCCTTCAACGGTATCTTCGTTCGGATTGACAGGATATACTTTAAAGCCTCTTAAAATATAAGCTCGGACTGCCTTATTGCTATATTTTCTTCTATCGTTAGATGCACCTATAACTGCAACTGTCTTTTGTTTTTCCATTTTTATCGCCTATAATTAATCAAGAACTTTCATTAAGTTCTCAACGAAATCTTTCTCTGGCAATGCACCTTCAAAGTCAACTTTATCATTTATTATGACTCTTGGCACACTCATAACATTATATTTCTGTATGAGTATCGGAAATTCGGAGGATTCTATCATCTCGCCTGTTATTAAATCGCTTTCAACAGCTAATCTATGAGCCATTTCAACAGCCTTAGGACAATATGGACAGGTTAGAGTTATGAAAACTTGTATTTTGACAGGGTCTTTTAATTTTTTAAGAGATTCTTTTGTTTCATCTGATAACCCTGATTGACCTCTTGACACAATTAATATGCTATTGATTAGCGAAGTAAATTCATAACCTGCGGGGATGCCATAAAATCTGATACCATAATCTTTTTGACCTTCTACGACCACTGCGGGTATCTTGTCAATTTTATATTTGTCAACTTTATCTTTATCATTAACGAAGTCGTATATTTCCAGTGATATTTTTCCGTCAGATAGAGATGATAAATCCTGAAGAAGTTCCCTAGTATCCTTACAAAAAGGACATTCCATCTCTTGAGTAAAGAAGATAAGTTTAACATTATTGCTAAGTTTTTTGAATATCTCTTTAAGCTGTTTTTGTTGTTCTTTTTTGATGAGGCTCACAGGTTACCTCCGATGTATGAGTATAAATTTTCTCTAATGGTGTGAAAGAAATAATTCCCTCTCATAGACGGAAAGTATAGTCCCTCCCCCGTTTTTTGGGAGAGGGTAAGGGTGAGGGAAATAAATCGGTATTACTTATCTTTTTTAATGTTCATGCCTCTGCTTCGCAACTCTGCGTGTGCAGCAGCAAGTCTGGCAATAGGAACTCTGAACGGTGAGCAACTGACGTAGTCCAAACCTACTCTATGGCAGAAGTCAACTGTATTGGGGTCTCCGCCATGCTCTCCACATATTCCAACTTCAAGATCAGGTCTTGTTTTACGACCTTTCTCAACTGCAATCCTGATCAACTCGCCGACGCCTTTTTCATCAATAGTCATAAATGGGTCAAAATCAATGATGCCATTATCCGCATAGAATCTGAGGAATGTCCCTTGTGCATCATCTCTACTTACTCCCAAAGTTGTCTGGGTTAGGTCGTTAGTTCCGAATGAGAAGAACTCAGCCTGTTGTGCAATCTCATCTGCGGTGATAGCAGCTCTTGGCAGTTCAATCATTGTCCCTACCATATATTTAATAGTGACGCCAGCCTTTTCCATAACCTCTTTTGCGACTTTATCAACAAGGTCTTTTTGAGCCTTTAACTCACTCACAAATCCAACAAGTGGTATCATTATCTCAGGGATAACCTTCTTACCGCGTTTAGTGACTTCCACTGCTGCTTCCATAATTGCCCTTGCTTGCATCTCTGTTATCTCTGGGTAAGTTATTCCTAAACGACAGCCACGATGACCTAACATCGGGTTAGCCTCGTGCAATGCGTCAATTTTCTTCTGTAAATTAGCAGGGTGAACATTAATTTCCCTTGCGAGTGCATCTACTTCTTCTGGTGTGTGAGGAAGGAATTCATGGAGAGGTGGATCAAGTGTCCTGATGATTACTGGATAACCTTCCATAGCTTCAAATATTTCTATAAAATCGTTTCTCTGCATAGGCAAAAGCTTTTCAAGTGCTTTTCTTCTTCCAGCTTCATCATCAGCAAGGATCATCTCTCTCATTGGAGTAATTCTGTCCGCTTCAAAGAACATATGTTCAGTTCGGCAAAGACCGATTCCCTCTGCGCCGAATTCTCTCGCTCTTCTTGCGCCAACTGGTGTATCAGTATTAGTCCTAACGCCAAGTTTTCTGATCTCGTCAACCCATTGCATCAAAGTGCCGAAATCACCGCTCATTGATGGCTCAATCAGCTTAACTTCACCAAGCATGACTTTACCTGTATTTCCATCAAGACTGATAATATCCCCTTCTTTGACAACTATATCACCAGCGATGAATTGTTTTTCTGCTTCATCAACTTTTATGTCACCACAGCCGACAACACAGCATTTTCCCATATCTCTGCCGACAATTGCTGCATGTGAAGTCATTCCACCTGTTGATGTTAAGATGCCTTGTGAGACATGCATTCCGCCGACATCTTCTGGAGACGTAAAAGTTCTAACCAAGACAACTTTTTCGCCTTTTTTAGCTAACTCTTCGGCTCTTGCAGCGGTAAAGACAGCTTTGCCAACAGCGGCTCCTGGTCCTGCTGGCAGACCTTTGCCGATAACTTTTGCTTCTGCTTTTGGGTCTACCATTGGATGTAGCAACTGGTCAATTCTTTCTGGCATAACCCTTGAAACTGCGGTCTCTTTGTCAATCATCTTTTCTTTGACCATATCAACTGCTATTTTAACTTCAGCTGCTGCGGTTCGTTTACCACGTCTTGTCTGTAATATCCAAAGTCTGCCCTGTTGAATGGTGAATTCTATATCCTGCATATCTTTATAGTGTTTTTCAAGCTTATCAGCATATTCAAGCAGTTCTTTGTATATATCAGGCATGGCTTTTGCCAATTCATCTACATGGAGAGGAGTCCTAACACCAGCGACAACATCTTCGCCCTGTGCGTTAAACAGAAAGTCTGCGAAAAATTTCTTTTCGCCTGTATTAGGGTCTCTGGTAAATGCAACACCTGTTCCGGAGTCATCGCCCATATTGCCGAAAATCATGGTTTGGACGTTGACAGCTGTTGATCCCTCGTCATCAGAGATTTTATTAATCCTTCTATAAGTGATTGCTCTCTCTGCGTCACGTGAATTAAAGACCGCATCACGGGCTATATAAAGCTGTTCCATTGGATCGCTTGGAAAATCCATTCCCCTTTCTCGTCTTACTATCTCTTTATAAGTCTTGACAAGTTCTTTCAGGGCGTCTGCGTCAAGTTCGTTATCTAACTTAACACCTTTTTCTTTTTTCTTTTCTTCTAATGCGTTCTCAAAGAAATCAATATTTATGCCCAATGCGACGTCGCTATACATTTGGATAAGTCTTCTGTATGAGTCATAGGCAAATCTCGGATTTTGCGTTTTTTGTGCAAGACCTTCCACTGTTTCGTCGTTAAGACCTACGTTAAGGATAGTTTCCATCATACCGGGCATTGATTCTGCTGCACCTGATCTGACGGAGACTAATAATGGATTTTTCGGATCGCCGAATTTCATCCCCATAATCTCTTCAACTTTGGCAAGTGCCTCTTTTATTTGCTCATCTAAGTCAGGTGGGTATGTTTTATTGTTGTTGTAATAGTATCTGCAGACGTCGGTTGTTATTGTGAATCCCGGTGGAACAGGAATACCGATATTCGTCATTTCTGCAAGGTTGGCTCCTTTTCCGCCTAATAGACGCTTCATATCTGCACTACCTTCGG
>DTPJ01000773.1 GCA_011334435.1 Candidatus Poribacteria bacterium
AGTTGATGTTTTATGACGATAATTTGGGAAAAGAAATTCCTTTTATCAACAAGGAGATGAAATCAAGGGACCTAGAAAATCTGGTTGCAAAGTGCTACGATAAATATGGAAATTATCGCACAACTCAATTCCTTGATGACCTTAAAGACCTCGGATTCAAATATGCTACAAAGGCTGGCATATCAATCTGCATAGATGACATGGTTATCCCGCAAGATAAGGAAGAATTGATCGCAAAGGCAAAAGCGGAAGTTGATTTGATAATGGAGGATTATAAAAATGGACGCATATCAGAAGGAGAAAGATATAATAAAACTGTCTCTATATGGGATAAACTGAAAAAGGAATTAGAAAAATCATTATTCAAATCTATTTACGAGCATTCTCCAGAAAGCGACAAATATGGTTTTAATTCTCTTTATATAATGACTGACTCTGGAGCAAGAAGCAAAAAAGAGGCGATCACTCAAATATCAGGGATGCGTGGTCTAATGAGTAAGCCTTCTGGCGAAATCATTGAAACCCCCATATTTGCTAACCTTCGTGAAGGTCTTAAAGTTTTGGAATACTTCCTATCAACACACGGTGCAAGAAAGGGTTTGGCTGATACCGCCATTAAGACAGCAAGCTCTGGTTATCTTACTAGAAAACTTGTTGATGTTGCCCAAGATGTTATAGTGTCCGAAGAGGATTGTGGAACGCTTAATGGTATAATTAAAACTTCCCTTGGGTTTGAGGATGAACCCGGCGTTATAGTTGAAAAAATTGCAGGTCGTTTCTCCGCGGAAGATGTAATAGACCCAAGCACAGGCGAAATTATCGTCAGAAATAACGAAGAGATCACAAAAGATATTGCCCGTAGAATAGAATCAACAGGAATCGTAAGCGTTAAAGTCCGTTCTCCGCTTACTTGTGAGTCGGAAAGGGGCGTTTGTAGAAGATGTTACGGTGCTGATCTGTCTTCGTGGAAGTTAGTTAATATAGGTGAAGCTGTTGGAACTATAGCTGCACAATCAATAGGCGAGCCAGGAACTCAGTTGACCATGAGAACATTCCATACTGGTGGTGCGGTTAGTGGTGCTGCTATGAAATCCACTGCTGAAGCCAAAAATACTGGAACTGTCTTGTTTATTAATGTAAAACCTGTTTATAGACCTGACGGAACGCTTATTGTCACAAATAGAAACGGTGAAATTGCTATCCTCAGTCCGAAAGATGATGTCCTATTTAGTGTAGAGTTAAAGAAAAATGAAATTAAATCAATCTCTTCAGAATTAAAAGACAATAGAATTCCTGATATTATAAGAAAAGAGTTTGAAAATAGAAACCTTACATTGTCTAGCGATACGATTCTGCGCAAAAGAGAAACCAAAGATGATGAATGGTGGATGGTAGATAACCAAAAAGTTTATAATATCAAATTTGAAGACAATTCCATGATTATTCGCACTGGTTTGAGGGAATTGCATTCTGCTATATATGGTGCAACAATAACAGTTCCAGATGGTGGAGAAGCTGAGAAGGGTAAAGTATTTATGGAATGGGACCCAAACAACACTCCAATTCTAACGGAAGTTGGTGGGAAAGCCAAATTTGAGGACGTCATTGAAAATGTGACTATGAGGATTGAAATTGACGAGATAACAGGTAACTCAAATAGAGTTATAATGGAACATAAAGAAGAAAATCTACATCCGAGAATTGCTATAAGAGATAAAAACGATGAGGTAATAGCGAGATATGATATCCCAACAGGGGCGAGCATTGCTATTGAAGACGAATCAATAGTCGCTCCCGGAGATACCCTTGCAAAAATGCCTCAGGAACTTTCCAAAGCCAAAGATATTGTTCATGGTCTCCCAAGAGTTACAGAACTATTTGAGGCTAGGAGACCAAAAGATTGTGCTACCATAAGCGATATTGACGGTTTTGTAAAGTTTTTAGGTATAAGCAGAGGCACCAGAATATTAAAAGTTGTCAATAAAAATGGAACAGAAAAGGAATACCGCATCCCAAGAGGAAAGCATCTGTTTGTTAAAGACAACGATGAAGTCTTTGCTGGTGATAGCCTTACAGATGGACCTATTAATCCACACGATATATTAAGAGTGAAAGGCGAAAACGCAGTCCAACAATATCTTGTTGACGAAGTCCAAAAAGTCTATCGAGCTGCGGGAGAGCATATCAATGACAAACATATTGAGATCATCGTCAGACAAATGATGAGAAAAGTCAGAATAGTTGACCCAGGGGATACTGAATTCTTAGTTGGAGATGAGGTTGATAAATTCGCATTCAAGAAAGAAAATGCCAGAGTAGAAGCAGAGGGACGCAAACCAGCAGACGCAGAAGCTATCTTACAGGGGATCACTAAAGCAGCTCTTAGCACAGAAAGCTTTTTCTCAGCAGCATCATTCCAGCAAACAACTAACGTCCTTACAAGTGCTGCTATCAGTGGACGGAGAGACGAACTCAGAGGATTGAAAGAAAACGTCATAATGGGACGGCTTATACCTGCTGGTAGTGGGGCGATGAAATACAGGCAACTTGATGCCTATCCATCTACCCAAATGCCTGCTTTGCAAGAGCCAAACGAAACTCCTGCAATTGAAGATCAGTTGAGCGAATAGAATATTTATTATCAATACCTTTGCATTAGCTTTCTCCTATGTGAGAGGGAATTATTCCCATTATTAATTTAGGAGAAGGCAATGCAGAGGAAATAAACTGATTATAAAATTTAATTTGGTCAAGCAAATATTACTTATTTTTAAGGAAAACTATACTTTATTTCTTTTCAACGGCAGTGCTTTACGTAGTTCGGGCAATTCTTTAAGTGAAACTTTAACATCAGTATCCCCTCGTCTTATCCTTCCATATTCCGATCTTGCAGAGTGTTCTGTCCGACCAAGCTGATCTCCTATCTGCTTAAAAGAGAGACCTTCAAGTCTTAGCTTTATTAAATTAATTTTGTCCTCGTTTGTCCATGATCCCTTTTTCTTTATGCTTGTTTGATCTTTGCTTGTTTTTTCAATAAATAAAGGCGTTTCCATAATGCTATCATTCAGTTTGTAGCGTTAAAGTCGCATCTGAATGTATGCCCCCCTTATGTCAATGTATGATTCTTTTAAGTCTCCCCCATAATGTAGCCTGCTTATCACGGGGATTTATAGAAAAACCTGGACCACCGTCAGGAACATCGGGACCAGTTGCAGTAAAATCATCAAAATATGCCTCAAGCCCATTTACAGCAAAACCAGTGCTTCCAATATTATATAGATTATTTCCTTTATATGCAATAACCTCTTTTTCATCAACAAAACATCTGATAGAATCACCTTCAACTGATACTTTTAGCCTATACCATCTATTAGATTCAGTCTTTAAGGGCAATTTCGGATCAATCCCCTTGTCTCCTTTGTCCAAACATATATATCCACACGCAACTTCACCTTCTTGACCCCACTTTCTAATAGCTAAATTATATGACATAGGCATACGAGGTTGGACTCTGACACTTAAATAGACACCTGACCATTCTGAACAATCTCTTAAAGGTTTTGCGAGTTTAACGCTTACTTCTGCGGTATAATCTTTCCAAGAGCCATATATTTTCTCGTCAATGAACAATCCGTGGATCATAGCTACATCGTTATCACCGCTAACTGCCATACCATTCTTGATTTGCCAATTTGACACACCTTCTACTTCTGCAAACGCTGACCAATCAAATTTAGTCATTCTCCAGCCATTTAGGTTGCCATCATCAAAATTATCTCTAAATGTCCCTGCAAGAATTACTGATGAAAAAATAGAATATATAATAATACAAAGAATTATAATCCAAATTTTCATATCAGACCTCCAAAAATTATCTTAATGAAAGTAAAAATTTTGTGCAAATAATCTGTTCATTCTGCATAATAATATTTTATAACCCAAGCGGATAGTTTGATTCCTTGTCTGACTAAAATTGGGCTACATTTTTAATTGAAGAAATAGTATAATATCATTCGTATCTAAGTGCCTCTATTGGATTAAGCCTTGCAGCTTTTCTGGCAGGATATATTCCAAAGAAAATGCCAATTGAAGCAGAGAAAAGGAAAGCAAGTAATATTGCACCGACGGAAATAACCGTTTTCCATCCAGCGATCTTTGATATTAAGTTCGCCCCACCAACTCCTAATAAAATTCCAATTATCCCACCAATGAGACTTAGTATAAGCGATTCAACTAAAAATTGCAAGAGTATATCACGTCTTTTTGCTCCTATCGCTTTTCTTGTTCCGATCTCCCTTGTCCTCTCTGTCACGGACACTAACATTATATTCATTATGCCAATTCCTCCGACGATCAAGGATACAGCAGCAATTCCGCCAAGCAGATATGTAAAGCTCTGACTTGTCTTTTCTAATGTTTCAAGGAAAGCGGATTGATCTTGAATATTGAAATCAGATTGTTTATTAGGGGGTAATCTATGTTGTCTTCTGAGTAAAGTTGTTAGTTCCTCTTTTGCTAATTCCATATTTTTTGCGTCATTGACTTCTACACTAATTGAACGTAGATAATCAATCCCAAAAACCCTTTTCATTGCAGTAGTGATCGGAATTATCACTCGGTTATCTTGATCAAAAGGACCCATACTGCCCTTCTTCTCTAATACACCTAATATTCTAAATTCAATGTTGTTGATCTTGATTTTTTGACCAATTGGATCGGTATTGCCAAATAGGTTAGTTACGACAGTTTGTCCGATCAAACAGACCTTTTCTCTAAAAAGCACATCAGCATCAGTGAAAAAGTTTCCCTTGACTGCCTTTGTATTTTGTGTTCTCTGGAAATCGGGTGTTGTGCCGATAATCTCAATGTTATCATTTTTATTTCCAAACTTGACCTGTGCCTGACGGGATATTTGCGGTTCAACATAGGATATGAATTTAGATTTTTCCCTTATCATCTGTGCATCTTCGTATTTGAGTGTTTGGACACTGCCAGCACCAAATCTAACTGGACCGAAAGCCTGAGTTCCGGGACGGATTTGAAGCACATTTGATCCAAGCGATTTTATCCTTTCTGAAATATCAGCCTTAGCACCGTTACCAATAGAGATCATGGCAATAATTGCTGCTACACCGATGATCACGCCAAGCATTGTCAGCGATGAACGCATTTTATTTCCCATGAGGCTTCTACGGGCTATATGAACGCTTTCTTTTATCCTCATAGCTTTTCCTCTCCTTCAATTAAGCCATCTCTCAAATGTATGATCCTTTGGCTGTATGCAGCTATATCTGCTTCGTGTGTCACCAACACTATGGTAATACCATCATTATTGAGTTTTTGAAATATGGACATAATTTCTTTACCAGTTTGAGAATCCAAATTACCGGTTGGTTCATCTGCCAAAATGATTGATGGGTTATTTACAAGCGCCCTCGCTATTGCAACTCTTTGTCTTTCACCACCAGACATCTCATTGGGCTTGTGTTTTGCCCTATGTGCAAGACCGACAATCTCAAGCATCTGTTGAGCGATCTCTTTTCGTCTCTTTTCTGATATGTCATTATATACCATCGGTAGTTCTACATTATAAAGTGCTTCTTCACGAGCCAGTAAATTGAATGTTTGAAAGACGAATCCGATTTTTCTATTGCGAATTTCTGCCAACTTGTTGTCGTTTAATCCGTTTACGGGAATTTCATCTAATATATAAGTTCCAGATGTAGGAACATCAAGGCAACCGATAATATTCATAAGCGTAGATTTGCCTGATCCAGACGGACCCATAATAGACACAAATTCCCCTTTATCTATGTTAATAGATATACCTCTTAGGGCGGTTACGTCAACTTCACCCATTCGGTATATCTTCGTGACATTTTCCATTACAATCATTTTTGCTTCCTCTACCAACTGATATTAAATAATCCATAATCTTTTCATATTGTCAGCTAATTCTATGGTCCTGGGGGAGGTCCTGGCGGAGGTCCACCTGAACTTCCTCTTCCACCGCCGGGTCCAACGCCCTGCATACGTCCAAATGTTGACATTGGATTCTTCATCATATTTTTCATAAACTCTGGCATATTAGCGGTAGCTGTGCCAGTTGAAATTATCATAACTTCATCGCCCTCATTAAGCCCAAATATGACCTCTGAAGAATCCCATCCACGAGCACCAATATCCACAGAGATAGGGTCACCGGGTTTGCCATCAATCACTGGTATGACCATTTTGCCCCTTGGTGATTCCATAATAGCTGAGTTATCCACAGTTAAAACATCATGAAGGTCTGTCACGGTTATTTCCACAGATGCGTTCATTCCGGGTTTCAATATATTTTTAGGATTGTCTAATTCGGTTGTAACTCTGAAAGTTGTGACATTTTGCACTGTCTTGCCCTGAGGCTCTATTTTAAGCACGGTTCCCTGAAATCTTTTATCTGGAAATGCCTCAACAACTATGCTCACATTTTGTCCGGGCTGGACTTTGCCTATATCAGTCTCATCTACATCGGTCTTTATATATACTTTATCCAAGTTCGCCATAGTGACAAGCAAAGTTCCAGCAGAAGCTACCGCACCCATACTTGATGTGATGACTTGTCCTTCCTCAACGTTTTTAGTTAGGATAGTCCCAGAAATCGGCGCCCTAACGACAGTGTCTTCTAATTTATCTTTTGCATTTTTCAAGGCAACCTCTGCACGTTTGACCGCCGCATCAGCAGATTCAAGCTCTTTTATTCTTATGTCAATCTGTTTTTTATTGGCAATCGCTTGTTGAAGGGAAAGTTTTGCGTCTTCAAGCTGTGATTTATAAAGTTCAAGGTCTTTCTCCCTTGCTTTTTCTTGCTCTACTTTTTGCTTAGCACTGGCAAGGGCAAATTCTGCTTTTATTACATTCTTTTCTGCTAATTTTAAGTCCTCTGGACTTGATGGATTTTGTGTGAGTTTCAACTGCTCTAATGCAGATTCATATTGGGATTTTGCCGACTCATATTTAGCTTTTGCAGAATCAACCTCCGATTTTGATACGAACAGTTTTTCATGTAACGCTTTAAGCCTATTATATTCCTCTAACGCAAGGTCCATGCTTGATTTCGCTTGATCAACAGATGCTTGGGCGCGCTTTATATTTTCCTCCCTTGGATTTTTTGCCTGTTCTAATCTGAGTTTAGCCATTTCCAGATCGTTTTCCGCATCTTTAACCGCTCTTGCATTGGACTCTTTTTCTAATCTAATTTGCTCTTGAAGCTGTGCCAATTTAGTTTCCATTGAAGCCACATTAGCTTGGGCTTGCTTGATTTGAACTTCACTTTGTTGTTTTTGTAACTCAATATTCATCTCTGCTTGGGCTTTTCGGGCTTGTGCTGATCTTAAATCTGCTTCTGCTTGCTCTACATCTGCCTGAGTATAGGTCTTTTCTATTTCAGCGATCAAATCGCCAGCTTTCAGTTTGTCGCCAGTATCCACTGCCATTTTTGTAATCGCACCGCTTGCCTTTGATCTTACTTCCACAGTGACTAATGGCTCAATTGTCCCGGTAGCAGATATGGTTACTACAATATCTCCTCGCTGAACTTTTGTAGTCCTCATACTTGTTAGGGCTTTTTTGTCATTTCTCTTTATGAACGGCAACTTTCCCTTAGCAAAAAGCACTCCACCAACCGATAATAAAATTACTATGGCGATAATACCTATTACAATCCACTTCTTCATATCTTTCTCCTTTTATTACTCTATTCTCAAATCTCCTATAGCCTTTTGCAAAGATTTCTCGGCAATTTTATAGTCATAAAAAGCCTTGACTTGGTTAGTTATAGCTTGTGCATAGCGTGCCTGTGCAGATAAAACGTCAATAAATATCGTCATCCCTTGATCATACCTGCCTTGTGTCACATTTAAGCTCAAAGTGGCGTTTTCTACCTGATCTTTGGCAATATCAAGGCTTTTCATTGCTCGTTCAAAATTAAAATATTGTTGCTGAACCTCCAACGCTATTGATTGTTCCCTCTCTTTTATGCTTTCTTTGCTTTGTTCTATACTGATTTCCGCTCTCTGTTGTCTTCGTTTTGATACTCCGCCGTCAAAAATTGGAAATGTAAGCCTCGCAACTGCGTTCCAGCTATTGTCAACATTGCTATTTGGAGGCGTTCCACCGCCAAAAAGAAAGTTATAATTATAATCCGCAGAAAGCACTGGCAATCTATCCAATTTCGCCTGTTTTAATGACCATTCTAACGAATCTAATCTATCTCTCATACTCCTTAATTCAGGGCGATTTTGGATAGCTTTGGATATTGAATCCTCCAGCGAAATCTCATGTTTTATTAAAGATGATTCCATATAAATTTTATAATCAGGGTCGTCCTGAACTTCTATTGGAGCGTCTTTATCTAATCCCATTACATTAGCCAAGCGAGCTTTTGCCAACTTAAAGTCATTTTGTGCGTTTATCAACGCTAATTCATCGTTTGCCTGTTGAACTTTGGCGCTTGCGACATCTGCGGGAGTAGCTATGCCTTTTTCTAAAAAGAGTTTTGTCTTTTCAACATTATTTTTGGATATTTCCAAGAGTTTTTCGTAAACACCTATCAGTTTTTCTGACTGTAATAAATTGTAATATGCGTTAGTAACATTAAATATTAACTCTTGCTCTACTCTGTCATACTCTGATCGTGTAGACCTCTCATTAGCCTTTGCCTGATTTAGTGCTGTCCGTCTTTTGCCATGATCCCATAGCCTAATGCTCGCGGAAATCTGGGCATTGTAATTGCTTTTTTCCAATCCAATATCTGTTCTATCGGAAAACTGATATTGACCATTAGCGTTAATCTCTGGCAAAAAACTCGCCTTAGCATCTTTAACGCTAAAATTTGATGTTTTCAGATCAAGCTCAGCTGATTTAATGTTTGGAGATTGTCTAAGTGCGATCTTGATACATTGTTCAAGCGTCAGCGGATTTGAGATACTTACATTTTCTCCTATTGCCCCGCTTATTGGCAGAGCAATAAGGAGGATGAAGGAGAGACATACCTTCCACATGAATTTATTCTCCTCAGTTTTTAGTATAATTGATTAGGGATTTACGCCTCAACCATTAGCATTGATTCAGATTCTTCTTTTCTTGCCCATTTACGCGGTCTGCCAGAGCGAGGTTTTTCATTAATAGCAGATTCTAATCCCTCTTTCACAAAACGTTCCCTTATATTAGCTATTGTCGTAGTAGATATGTTTAAGGTTTTTGATATTCTCTCGTCTATTTCAGCAGGTCCTTGCGGGCTTTCGTCTGCTAATAAAAGTATCCTCGCTCTTGTAAGTTTTCTTGCTTTATTTGATCCTGCACTAATTAATTGTTTAAGATAGTTTCTTTCATCAACAGTTAATCTAACGTGGTATATTTTTGCTGGCATTTTGATCTCCTTTATCCTTTTAATAAATTAACTGAGCTAATTTTATTATCTTGTCCTATTAGGCTGTCCACCCGTAGTGCCAGTTGGACGATTTCTAAACCTTTGTTGATTCTCCTTCTCCCATTTAGCAAGCTCTTCCATTTGCTTAGGAGTAAGGATAGCTTTTAGCTTTGTATCTAATTCAGTTTTAAGTTTGGTAAGGCTATCTCTCATAGCTCTTCTTGTGTTTTCGTCATCTCCGCTTGGATCGGATTTATCCAAGATCGCCTTTCGCTTTGTCCATGTGTCCAAAAAAACCTTTCTTGTCTTGACCAAAACATCATCACTGACATTCATAT
>DTPJ01000362.1 GCA_011334435.1 Candidatus Poribacteria bacterium
ATCCATCATTAACCACTGCACCATTTATAAACGGGAATAGCTAAATTGTCTGTAAAGGTGGGATGAAAGATGCGTAAAGAGAGGCTTAAGGTTAAAGCGAAAAATATATTTATTTCTTGTTTATCACCATTTTATTTTATTTTTATATCGGATCGGCAAAGTTTATATTACACTCTCGATTGAGGATAGGATTGAAGAGGATTGAAATAATCTACTCACTGGTAAGGATAATACTATGAAGACACATCTTCTTTCGACTCCGCTGATGGGAGTGCTGATCATTGAAATCGAATATTTTCAAGACGAGCGGGG
Organism: Candidatus Poribacteria bacterium; assembly: GCA_011334435.1. Taxonomy (GTDB): domain Bacteria; phylum Poribacteria; class DTPJ01; order DTPJ01; family DTPJ01; genus DTPJ01. The sequence goes on from DTPJ01000362.1 coordinate 313, forward strand.
TTTTTTCATAGAGCCCTGGAACAAGCGGGACTTTGCTACTGCGGGCTTTACCGAAGAGTTCGTTCAAGAAGGGCATTCGCGTTCGCATTACGGGACTCTGCGCGGTCTACACTATCAAGATCTAACTGCTCCTATGGGTAAAATAGTACGTTGCACCTTGGGTAAGATTTTTGATGTGGCTGTTGATTTGCGGATTAATTCGCCCACTTTTGGCAAACACTTTGCCATCGAACTGAGCGCCGAAAACAAAAAGCAACTCTACATACCGCCTGGATTTGGACATGGTTTTGAAGCTCTGGACGAGTTCGTCGAAGTACAATATAAACAGACCGGCTACTATACACCTGCTTCCGAGGGCACAATTGCTTGGAATGATCCAGATCTCGCCATTGATTGGCCAATCAAAAATCCCCTACTCTCCAAACGCGATCAAAACGGCATAACCCTCAAACAATATTTGCAGAATCCAGCCTTTATTTAGGATGCTCTTATGAAAATCATGGTTATCGGTGCAAACGGTCAATTAGGCAGCGATCTGGTGCAGGTATTGGGCAAGCGCACTGCCAGCTATCAGGTCATCCCGCTCACCCATGCCGATCTGGAAGTGACCGATCCCCGCCAGGTTCAACAGGCTTTTGAACAATATCGGCCTGACGTTGTGGTAAACACCGCAGCCTATCATAAAGTGGACGAAGTCGAGAGCTACCCCGAACGGGCTTTTGCGGTGAATGCCATTGCCCCCCTCACCCTTGCACGTCTGTGTCGCGAGCAGGATATTGCCTTACTCTTTCTCAGCACCGATTACGTTTTCGGCGGCGAGATACATCGTCGGACACCCTACACAGAAAGCGACTGCCCATCTCCTTTGAATGTATACGGAGTGAGCAAATTGGCGGGAGAAAAATTCATCCAGGCGACCTGGCATAAGCATTGGATTGTACGCACTTCGGGTCTCTATGGCCTGCGCGGTGCTTCAGGCAAAGGCGGCAATTTCGTTGAGCTGATGTTGAGCCTTGCCGGGGCAGGGAAAGACATCCGTGTCGTGAATGACCAACGCCTCTCTCCCACCTATACATATGAACTCGCACACGGGCTGGTCAACTTGATTGAAAAAGCCCCTTATGGCCTGTATCACCTTACCTGTTCTGGGGCTTGCTCGTGGTATGAATTTGCAGTGAAGATCTTTGAGTTGGCAAACTTGAGACCCAATCTCCAGCCCACTACTTCGGCTGCATTCAAAACCGCTGCACGGCGTCCAAATTATTCCGTTCTGGCAAACCAAGCTATTCGAGAAAAAGGCATTCCCCCTCTCAAAGCCTGGCAAGATGCTTTGGCCGATTACCTTGTCGGGCGGCAGCACGTTTCCCCTCATCTTTTCCAAGGAGGTTCAAGATGATCTTAGTCACTGGTGGTGCCGGATATGTCGGTAGTGTTTTAGTCCCTGAATTACTCGCTTTAGGAAAACAAGTTCGCGTAATCGATACGCTGTGGTTCGAGAACCCTTTGCCCGATCATCCCAACCTGGAATTAATCCGTGGCGATATCCGTCAAGCTCAGGCTGATTGGCTCGATGGCGTAGAGGCAATCATTCATTTAGCCGGTCTATCCAACGACCCTACCGCCGATTTTGCACCCCAATTGAACGCCGAGTGTAATGTGATGGCAACTCAAAAGTTAGCGGAACTGGCCGCCCAAAAGGGTAAACGAGATGGCAAACCGCTACGCTTTGTCTTCGCTTCTTCTTGTTCGGTGTATTACACAGCCACCCCAGAAGCAGAACTGAATATGCACGGAAAAGACGAAGCAACTCCTGTTTCACCGACCGCCAATTACAGCAAGACCAAACGTTTGGCGGAAATTGAGTTATTGCGCATCGCCGAACAAGTCCCCGAGTTTTGTCCTATTATCCTGCGCAAAGGAACGCTTTTCGGTTTATCCCCCCGCATGCGCTTTGACCTGGTGATCAATGTTTTTACCCTCAATGCCTGGAAGCAGGGTAAGCTTACCGTATTCGGCAGTGGCGAAGCCTGGCGACCACTATTGCATATCCGCGACGCAGTGGATGCCTATATCTACATGTTATCTGCCCCACTGGAAAACGTGCGTGGTGAGATATTCAATGTGCTGCACAAAAATTACCGCATTTTAGAGTTAGCCTTTTGGGTGACTGAAGTGTTGGAAAAACATCGCGGGGTGTCTATTCAGGTAAAGCGCGATCGTAGTGTCCAAAGTGGAGAACGTAGTTATTACGTATTGGCAGATAAGCTTCAGCGTCAACTTGGTTTCATGGCAGAACGCGGCGCCGCCCAAGCAGTGTTGGAGATTTGGGATGCCCTCGAAGCCGGTGCATTCGGTGATGACCCTGCAAGCGATCCACGCTATTACAACATCCGCTGGTTCAAGCAAGATCAAGCTATTCTTGAGAGAGTGTAAATTTCAAGTGGAATCAGACGACCTATGACAAGCATTTATTCATCAATCACAATTTTAGATCCAATCGCTACCGCCGCTGAGCAAGACTTGCTGCACAAATTGTCCGATTATGGGCTCAATCATCTTGAAACCATTGCTCATACCGGCTGGAATTATGCCCTAGACCAGATATGGCTTCTGCGTGAAATTGGAGATTATCTCCAGCGATTCTCGCCTTCAAAACCTGTAATCGTCGAAGTCGGTTGTGGAAAATCCATTTTCCACAATTTTGTAGAAGAATACTTTGGATTGGAGGTAATTGGAATAGACCGTCCTGAGGGTTTCTGCAATCCGGGTGAATTCAAGAACGTCGACTATTTTGTAGATTTTTTAGAATTCACTGCCTTTCAGGAAAATTCCGTTGACATTATCTTCTGGCTATCATCCATTGAGCATAATAAACTACCCCAGATCAGAGATCTATTTTTAAAGAGTATTGGATTATTAAGAGAAAAAGGAATGTTCTTAGCAACATGCGCTTTATCCGAAAACACAGGTTGGTTCGAACCGTCGGAACAAACAAATTTAAGCGTTGTCGATTGCAAGAAATTATTTGATGCCACTGTAATAAAAAATGATTTCCACGAAATTCGCGAAAGGTACCGAGAGAATATCCTTTACCTGCGAGATCGATATAAATCTCGATATGGTCATTTTTCAAATCAAGACCCAGCGTTCATCGTCGGCGGCGTGAAGGCCTCGAAGTTGCCGCAGCAAAATCCCACCTCCCATTTCACATCCTACCACCACATCAGTCCACCATTGAATCAAGAACCTTCTTACAATCTCCTCTTCTATATCGAGCCGATGAAGACCTTTCACCGACCCTTGTTTCACTTACCCTGGTGGACATTTGCCTATCGAAAGATAGCCTCGCTAAGTAACGATCCATTTCATAAATTTTCTTTTAGAGTTATCACTAGTGGAGCGATTAAGGAACAGATCAAAAATCAAGACTTTGCCGAATTTTTGGAAATTCTTGAGATTGATGATGAGAAGTTATTGACTTATTTTGAAGGCGATTATTTAAAAGCCAGTTTAGCATGGTATCACCAGACATACTCAGAAGAACAAATTTCTTATACATCTGAAACAATAAAAGGTTTGTTGGGCAACTGGAAACCTGATATAATGATCTCCTATTCCCCCGCCCCTTTCCTTCAAAGAGCATTTCCTCTTGCATTGCTGCTCCACTGCGAATATGGAATGACATCCCGGCCGCCATTTTCAGAGAGCTTTTACTTTGACCCGCTGGGCTATTATCAATACTCCTATCTTAGCCGCTATGATGCTACGATTCGCTCAGTCAAATTCACAGAAAAAGATTATCAAGCGCTGGAGGAGTATCGCAACTTTTTCATAAATCTTATCGATCAACGCAATCCCTTCAAACCTCTAATCGAGGAACTCCGCAACCGTTTCAAGCACCTGATCCTGGTTCCACTTCAGGCTTCGCATAATTATTGGTTCGATGGAAATTGCAAATTCAAATCACAGTTTCACATGATTGAGTGGATATTAAAAAATACGCCCCAACATATAGGAGTGATATTTGTCCCTCATCCTGATTTCCCGGTTTTCACCCAAGATACCCTGAATTATCTCCGGTCTCGATACCCTCACTTTATATACAATGATGAATTCGAACAGTTTGGATCAGTGTCCCAATACATCCTGAGTTCCGTAGACGCCGTTGCATCTGTATCTTCGATGGTCGGATTACAAGCATTGATTTGGAAGAAGAAAATTATTGCTCTTGGAGAATCCCACTTAAATTTTGTTGCTGATGCCACATCCCTCGAGGAAATCGAGGCGTTGCTACAACAGCCAACCCCAAACAAAGACAACATTTTATTATGGCTACTCAGTCACTACTATATTCCCCTATCTTACGTGCAAGACCCAATCTGGTTTGGCGGGTTTTTAGAAACTGCCTTAAACTCTTTTCGAAACAAAGAAGACCCCAAAGATTTCTACAGACAAATTGATGCTATACACCACATAATCCATCGCAATATTCAAGCCGCCAACCTTAATATCCCTATTTTGAAAGAACAAAACTCATCAAATATCCATCATGTTCAGCTGTTTTTTTCTTCCGTTAATGAATATCGAGAAGAAAAGTCAATTACGTCTACAGTTCATTTAGAAAAATGGCAAACTTACTACTTTTCACTTCAGTTTCCGAATGTCACAGCAGAAATCCATTTACGCTTTGATCCCTGCAATCATCCCGCATTAATCGAAGTTCGTCGGATAGTGATTAGCTCTCCAAAGACCGAACAAGTCATTTGGAAGGCTGAAGAATTAGCTTCCTTTTCAGCATTAATAGTAAATGGAACTGCAATAAAGCTTGCCTCAGCGCATGAGTCTTTATACCTTTTTAGTTTTGGCAATGATCCCCAACTCATCTTTCCAGAAATTAAGTGCCCCGAGGGAACTCAAGACCTAATTGTTGAAATCTCCATGTGGGTAAGTGAGAACTTAGAAAAAGTCAGCCAATTTATCACTGAAATTGTGCAAAAATTGGATAGCAATCAAATGCTTTTGCAAAAACTGAATAACAATCTAATGCTTTTGCAAAAACTTGATATTAATAAAAATAAACAATTCGAAGAACTCACTCAACCAATCTCCGGTCGAGATGAACAATTAACTAAATTGTTTATAGCTCAATATGGGCAATCTGTGTTTGAAGATGTCCTAGTTTTATTTGACAAAAATTGGTATATTAGACAATATCCAGAAGCCTCAGCTAATGGTTTAAGTTCCCTATGGGATTATCTTCAAAATTGTACTCGTGACGGGCGAAATCCCAATCCCTTTTTCGATACCCTTTGGTATTTAGAACAATATCCAGAGGTAGAAAAGAATAAGTATCCTCCACTTGTTCACTATATCATTATCGGAGCTAAAAAAGGCTATAATCCATCCCCAAAGTTTGACACTTTTTTTTATCTTGAAATGAATCCAGAAGTCAAACATAGTGGCATGAATCCTCTCTGCCATTATCTCCAGTTTGGGCAAAAGGAAAATCGGCAACCGAAACCTGGTTTAATCCAACTTGGAAAAATGTCAGCTGCGGAAATTAAAATGCCTGGATTCCATGGTTATCTAGAAACCAGCAGATTAGATGGCGGAATGGTTTATTTGGAAGGTTGGGCATTTCATGATAACTTAATTTTGCAATCTATTAACTTAATAGCAAAAACCAATGACGATATAAATAGGTATCCTGGTCGTTATGGATGGTATCGGGGAGATTTAGAAAGTCTTTATTCTTCCATAAATGCGGCTCATAGTGGATTTGCTATAAAAGCAAAAATATTTCCCAATATAAAGTGTCTATTACAGCTTGAATTTCGTTTTGATAATGATGAGGTTGTTACACAACCGTTAGGATATTACTTCGACGAAGAAACTGAGAAAACCTTTCCGGATCAGGGTCATTCCCCTTGGAGTAATAAGGGGGCTTTACTACGAAAAGGAAGATTAGAGGATGTGATTCCCTTATATAAAAAAGATTTACCCATAAAGCAATCGTTAGGGCAAACTATTGATATTATTATTCCAGTTTATAAAGCTATGACATTTCTACCCCGTTTATTTGATAGTCTCCTTAAGAATACTTCAGAGCCTTATCGTCTTATTATTGTAGATGATGGAAATAAAGATGATGAAACACAATCATTTCTAAATGAAATAGTACGCAAGAAACCCGATACAATCCTCATCCATCATCTCACAAATCTCGGATTTGTAGTCTCATGTAATGATGCCTTCCAATATGTCCGTAATCATTTTGTTTTATTAAACACCGACGTAGAGCTACCTCCTTATTGGTTAGAACGCTTAATGCAGCCTATTATTGATAATCCGAAAATTGCAAGTACAACTCCTTTTACAAACTCTGGTACAGTTTGTAGTTTTCCAAAATTTCTAGAGAATAATGAAATCTTTGCCAATACCACTGTAGAAAAGCTTGACGAGTTCTTTTCACACTTCGACATCTCTGAATTACAAATTACGATGCCTTCAGGGGTTGGTTTTTGTATGGGAATGAACTACGAGGTAGCTAAGCAAATTGGACTATTTGATGCGGAAACCTTTGGATTAGGACACGGAGAGGAAAACGATTGGTGTACTCGTGCCAGGAATGCCGGATATATAAATATCCTAGTTCCTAATTTATTTGTTTGGCATAAACATGGTGGAACGTGGGGAACAAAAAAGAAAAGCGAGCTAGAAGCTCGCAATTTTAAACTATTAGGACAAAAACATCCCACATATTTTAATGACGTCCAGGAATTTATTCAAACCGATCCTGCCGCACCCCTAAGAGATTTTATCGTTTTAATTGCCGGAACACATCTTAGTGGAGTTCCTCCATATTTATTTTTCGATCATGAGTTAGGTGGAGGTGCCAATTATTATCGAAATAATAAAATTAAGAACCTTGTCGAAAATGGACATCCGGTTCTTTTATTAGTCTGGAAACAGGATGAACATAAACTTAAGTTGCGTTTCTATTTTCAAAAATATTTTGTGGAATTTGACATTTCAACAATTGATGTGTTGATAGACTTGATAAGTCTTATACCACCTGTAAATATTTTTATAAATGAATTAGTTTCCTACCCTAATCTTTCAGAATATATTGATTTTATTCTAGAACTAAAAAAATCTAAAGGTTGCCTAATTACCCTTGCAATGCATGATTTTTATGCTTTATGCCCCTCTTTTAACTTACTGAACTCACAGAATATCTATTGTGACCTTCCACACATTATTACATGTCAACAATGTCTTCCAGTCAATAACAATGTCTTATTTTATTGGGATGCCGACATCGTCGATTGGAGAAATATGTGGTCTAGATTAATTCAATCTTCGGATGAAATTTTATGTTTTTCCCATAACACCGCCTCAATAGTTTTGAAGGTCTATCCAGAAATCTCATCAAAAATCAACATTCAACCCCATCAAGTAAATTATTTACCGAAAAAATTTCTTGAATTAGATTATTCTCAAGAATGCCATATTGGAGTTGTTGGAGGAATTAGTCTTCCCAAAGGGAGTCAAGTAGTTAGTTCAATTGCGCAAATTATTGAAAAGCAAAAACTGCCTATTAAGCTTACTATAATTGGAACCTACCACGGCGAGAAATTACCTAACTGGGTAAGAGTGACGGGTCATTATAAGCGAACTGAACTTCCAATCATCATTGAAGAAACAGGGGCTAATATATTTTTATTCCCATCGATCTGGCCAGAAACCTTTTCATACGTAGTTGAAGAATTAATTTCATTAAACGTTCCGATAGTTTGTTTTAACATTGGTGCTCCTGCAGAAAGGATTAGCCAATATTCGTTAGGAAAAATTATTGATAAAGTTGATGCTCACTTAGCTCTACAAGTTATAAAGGGGTTTTACCATGAAATTCAGAAAAAACTAAAAATTCGGGTATAGAACTCATCTCAACCTTAGGAAATTTCGAGAATTTTTACCGCATGAGATTAAAAGGATTTGCCAATGGATGTTAGTATTAATATAATTGCAGATAAAAACCCAACTCAAATACTAGCCGCAAGTATTGCAATCTTGATGAGACATGGTAAGAATGAACTTGCAAAATACCTAACAGCAGAAATGATTAATTTAGCAGATTCGTTTCAACCTCCTATTGCGATTGATGCCAGATTGATGTTATCTAAGATCATGGAAAATCAAGACATGATACACGATGCACAGCAGTATGTTTATGAGGCAGGAAGGATTGCGGAGTTCTATGGACAACATTATTGGATTGAAAAAGTTAAGAATCGTTATCTAGAACTTAGCACTATAGTGACTCCATTGAAGAAATTTGAGAATTACTATAAAACTGAATTAGAAAAAAGTCGCCTATTATTGCGGAATGGACAAGTAGAGAAAGCATTACAAGGTTGGCGACTGATGTTAAATATTGTTCAAGAATCAGAACAACCTCCTCTAATGATTAAGATTGTTTTGGAGATGAGTTGAATTTTAGCAGAAGAAAACTATCATCAAGAGGCGATAATTTATGGACAACTAGCCGAAGATATGGCGCAACGTTCAACTAATCCGTTTTGGTGCCGTCAAGTAAGAAAGCATCTCGAAACAATCAAAGCGCTTGACATACCAGAAATTAATCAAGATATGGGCTATCCTACAATCTCAAACCCTTCAGAGATTCTTTCATCTCTCCTTTCTGCAGATGACCTATATAAGGCAATCCAAGACAATCTCGCCAGCTTGAACCTAGATTTGGTTAATTATATTAAGGTTAAAGCTAATCATGCTTTTGAAGAAGGTAATAATGAATTGGCTCAGACCTTATCTGACCTTGCATCGATCATTGAAGAACTTATAATTTCAATTTAATTCGGTATTGCACCTACACAAGCAGCTTCCAAAAGATGCAAAGCTTCGTGAAGACTTACAAGAGCCAACAGTTGCAGCATATGCTGAAGCTTCTCGCCGGGTATCGTGACTACGTAGTAATTATGTTGCAAAGATCTGTGTTGCGATTATTCAGTAGGTTGTAATGAGTTATCCACTTCAATCGAATATTAGTTGATTCAAAACACCCCCTCAAAGGTTTAACCAGATGACCTCTTCCCACTAGCGCTTTACCTCTCGCCGGGCAGTTAACCGTTCCAATTCCGCTGCCGTGTAGATCAACACATCCACCGCCACCGGCAGGTCGCTGAGATCAAACAAAATACCCACCGCTCAAATGGCAGTTCAGATTCCTCCACTAGGATCACGTCATCCAGATCGCTCCCCAACCCCCAATCACCTCGGGCAACCGAGCCAAAGTTGCCCACCAGGCAAAGTACAGGATTTACCGCCTTTGTTTTCTTTGCACACGCTTCCAAAGCGGTGGCCACCTGCGCACGTTTAGGCCAGATAAGAAT